>NZ_JZIM01000003.1:0-288761 GCF_000963215.1 Xanthomonas sp. MUS 060 | reverse complement strand
TGCTTGTCTTGATTTCCATGAGTTTTCCTTTCCCCTGAATGGGGAGATTTCGCCTGCATTTCAGGCTCACCCAAGGTACGTGCTGCAACAAGTCACCTGTTGACAAATGAAGCTGGCAAACTTGACCAACGGCAAGGTTTCACAACCCGTCGCCCCTAAGAGACATAGCACAGCCATGTAGCTCAAGCATTTGACGACACCTCATCGCCAATAACGAACCTTGATCTGCACGATGCGCTCAGCGCATATGCCTTGACGCCCACTGGTCAGCGCTCACCGATATGCCAGATCTGATCTGGCGCAGGGCAGCGAAATTCATGATTTTTCACCCTTCAACAAGGGGCGGTTTTTGTACCAGCGCATCGCATTCTCGGTCGGTCGCCTCTGCTAGAGCATGCGAAGAAGCAAACCGATGGCTCGTAAACCCGCGTCAACACACGACTCTGCCTCTTGTATGTTCAAGAGGTCAGTAGAGAACGGAGAGAGAAAAACGGGGGGATGAGCGCTGGAAAAGGCACCTGCGGCAGGCGCATGCTCAAGAGGCCAATGCCGGAAGCCCCGCCAACATTGGGGTTCCAGGCATAAAAAAACCCAACCGAGAGCGGTTGGGTTCTGGATGAATGGTGGGCCCACCAGGATTCGAACCTGGAACCAAAGGATTATGAGTCCTCTGCTCTAACCGTTGAGCTATAGGCCCGGAAACGTCCGGAACGTGCGGGCGATGCGTGGGCCGCCGACCTGGCGCCTCTGGCATGCAAGCAAACGAGGGCGCCGAAGCAGGCGTGAGTTTAACGTCCGCGACTAGGCGCTGTCTGCACGCGCTTCAAACGCCAACAACAAAAAAGTTGCCGTGCACACCGCCGGATGCGTGCGTCCACATGAGAGCCGTGCATCGGCGCCGCAATGCGCGACGTGCGCGTCGCCGAGGGCAATGCAGGCATAACACGACGAACGGATCGCGGCGCTGAGCGGGGCAGTGGCAGTGGCAGTGGCAGTGGCAGCGACGAAAGCGTGTTGCGTCACTTCGCCCCAGAGGTGCGTAGCATCGCTCATCACGATCAACTCCTGGGGCGTGGAAAAGCTCTCAAGCAAGTCTACGCACACGCTTATCGCGGCCACATGATCCGCCACCATCCCATCGGCAACGCAGGCGCGGATCATGGCGCGCATGCACAGAAAATGGACGGCCCCCGTGTAAGGCATTGCGTGCGCAAGCCACCCAAATAGTGTGATATTCAGCACACCACGGCACAGCGACACGTTGGCTAGCGCCGAACTTACGCCAAGGCATTCGGCGGCGCAAAAGGGCACGCCACACCAGCTCCCAGAGCATGCGCGCCGGGAGGCGACACCGCCGAAACGCCGACCGCATCAGCGGCAGCCGGGATTTTGCTGCACTGCAAAATGCGCGACGGGTCATGACAGCGCAGGATGTGCGACCTTTTGAATCAGTCCAACCGTCGTGGCGCTGTCTCCCCCCGACCACTACGCCACCCAGTCCAACACCGCCGTCGCGCCTGATCTGCAGGCCACGCGCTTGGCGTCGGACGCGCTGGCCCTACCTGCACTGACAGCCGTGCCTGCCCGGCTGTATCTGCGTGCCCGTCGCCGGGCCGTCTTCTTGCCTGTTCCCGGAGTCGCTGTATGAATTCTCGCCCGCTTTCCAACACCGCCGCGATCGCGGTGGTCAGCATGATCTTTTTCACGTGGGGCGGTCTGACCAGTCTCAACGACGTATTGATCCCGCATTTGAAAGCCGTGTTCCAGATGAACTACACGCAGTCGATGCTGATCCAGTTCACCTTCTTCGGCGCGTATTTTCTGATGTCGCTGCCGGCCGGTGCGGTGGTGTCGCGGGTCGGCTACAAGGCCAGCATCGTCGTTGGCCTGATGGTGTCGGCGATCGGCGCGTTGATGTTCTTCCCTGCCGCGCGACTGCCGTCGTACCCACTGTTCCTGACCGCATTGTTCGTGCTCGCCAGCGGCATCACCCTGTTGCAGGTCGCGGCCAATCCATACATCAGTTTGCTTGGCGCAGCGGAAAAAGCGCCGAGCCGGCTGAACTTCGCGCAAGCGCTGAACTCGCTGGGCACTACCGTGTTCCCGTGGTTGATCGGCCCGTTGATCCTGGCCGGCACGGTACTCGGCGCCGATCAGCTCGCAGCGATGACACCGGCACAGTTGTCGGCCTACCGCATCGAACAGGCAAGTTCGGTGCAGTTCCCTTACCTGATGCTTGCCGGTGGCTTGGTATTGCTGGCGGTGTTCGTGCTGGTGATGCGCCTGCCGTCACTACGCGAGGAGGGCGATGTCACCAGCACCGGCACACTGCGCAGCGTCGCGCAGACGGTGAGCGAATACGTCGACGTGCTCAAGCACTGGCATTTGACCTGGGGTGTAGTGGCAATCTTCATGTACGTCGGTGCGGAAGTATCGATCGGCAGCTTTCTGATCAACTACATCTCCGGCCCGACCACTGGCGGCCTCACCGAAGCCGTCGCCAGCCGCTATCTGTCGTTCTACTGGGGCGGAGCGATGGTCGGGCGTTTTGCTGGCGCGGCACTGCTGCAAGTGATCCCGGCGCGTAAGCTGCTCTCGGTATTCGCTGGCATCGCCTCGCTGCTGCTGCTCACCAGCATGCTCAGCACTGGCCATGTGGCGATGTGGAGCGTGATCGCGATCGGCCTGTTCAACTCGATCATGTTCCCGACCATCTTCACCGTGGCGATCGAACGCCTGGGGCTGTTGACCAGCAAGGCTTCCAGCCTGCTGATCATGAGCATCGTCGGCGGCGCCATTGTGCCGCTGGCGCAAGGTGCGCTGGCCGACGTAATCGGCATCCAGCATGCCTTCGTGATCCCACTGCTGTGCTACGCCTACATCCTCTGGTACGGCATGCGCGGCTCGCAGCTATCGGCCGACTTGTCGGCGACCGCTCCCAGCGCCACGCCCGTGGCCCACGTGATGCACTAATACACCTCACCCACGACGGCGGTGCGACCGCCACCGTCGTGCAGCCTGTGGCTTTCCCCTCCCCGACCCTGTTTGCCAGCGGACCCCATGAATCTTCCCTCCACGCCTGTGCCCAACTTCGCCGACGTCACTGTGCTGCGCGCGCACATCGCCGACACCATGGCTTTCTACCACCCGCGTGCAATCGATCCGAACGGTGGTTTCTTCCACTACTTCCGCGACGACGGCAGCGTGTACGACGCCGGCCATCGCCACCTGGTCAGCAGCACCCGCTTCGTCTTCAACTACGCGATGGCGGCCAACGAGTTCGCCGATTCGCCGCTGGCCGCCGAGTACCTGGACGCTGCACGCCATGGCCTGCGTTACCTGCGCGACACCCACCGCGACGCTTCCAGCGGCGGCTACGTGTGGACCCTGCGCGACGGCGTCGCCGAGGACCGCACCCAGCACGCTTACGGCGCGGCGTTCGTGCTGCTGGCCTACGCCACCGCGAAAAAGGCCGGCCTGGACACCGACGCATGGATGGAAGAAACCTGGCAATTGCTGGAAACGCGCTACTGGGATGCCGCCGCCGGCCTATATCGCGACGAAGCCACGCCGGAATGGGTCTTTTCCAGCTATCGCGGCCAGAACGCCAACATGCATCTGTGCGAGGCACTGATCGCCGCCTACGAGGCCAGCGCCGACACGCGCTACCTGCAGCGCGCGCTGCTGCTCGCCGACCACATCACCCGCCGCCAGGCAGCGCTGGCCGGCGGCTTGGTGTGGGAGCACTACGACGCCAACTGGCAAGTGGACTGGGACTACAACCGCGACAATCCCAAGCACCTGTTCCGGCCATGGGGCTTCCAGCCCGGCCACCAGGTGGAGTGGTCGAAGCTACTGGTGCTGCTGCACGGCCACCTGCAAGCCTCGTCCAACAGCGCACCGGCGTGGTTGCTGCCGACCGCACGGCATCTGTTCGATACCGCGCTGACGCACGGTTGGGACGCACAACACGGCGGCATCGTCTACGGTTTCGCTTCTGGCAGCGCGGACGCGCCGGTGGTCGGTGTGCCCGACGTAGCGAAGGCCCCGACCTACTTCTGCGATGACGACAAGTATTTCTGGGTACAGGCCGAAGCCATCGCTGCCGCCGCGCGGCTATTGGCCGCCACCGGCGATACGACTTATCGCGCCACCTACGAAAAACTGTGGGCGTACTCCTGGACGCATCTGGTCGACCATCGCTATGGTGCCTGGTTCCGCATCCTCAGCCGCGACAACCGCAGTTATAGCGACGAGAAGAGCCCCGCCGGCAAGACCGACTACCACACCATGGGCGCCTGCCACGATGTGCTGGCGGTGATGCGCAGCAGCCGCGCCTTCGCGTAAGTCGCAACGCCGCCGCAGGAGCGCTCCGGGTCATACCGGAGCATCTGCTGGCGGCGTCCGGATAGAGTGATCACAGCGTCGTGCCATGACGCGGCGGCGCTCTGTTGCATCGACACACCGAGCGCTGTCGCCGCTGCGCAAATGCCGTTCGCCGACGCTGGCGTCCAATCTGCAGTTGCGGCCTGCGCCGCGATCAGTGCCTACTGCAACAACCCCGCCGCATCAGCCGCGACGACGCCAGCACAGCCGGGCGAAGGTCACCCAGGCATGCAGCCAGATCGCCAGCCACACCGCCACGCATACCGGCCAGGCGCGCCTCGGCGCCTCGAACTTGCGGAAGTAGCGCCACAAGCCGCGATGCTTGTGCCATTCGACGAACCAGGGGCGCTTGCGACCGGAAACACCACGCACATGCAACACGCGCAAGGTGTTGACCACCGCCACCGTCGCGCCGGCCTCGCGTGCACGCCGGCATAGATCCAGATCCTCGGCATGCAAGCGATAGCCTGCATCCCATCCGCCGATGCGCACGAACAGTGTGCGCGGCAGCAGCAGCAGCGCGCCTGACAGCGCCGGCACGCGCTGCACCTGCTGCTTCGGATCGGCCTGCAACGCCAGCCGTGCGCCGGACAACGGATGCCGCAGCATCGCCGCAAAATCAGGATCGCGACGGCGTACCGCCGCATCGGCCTTGCCCTGCGTGTCGACTTGTTCCACCCCGAGTAAGGCCTCGCCGAGCGCGACCGCCTGCGAGCGCAGCAACGCTAACGTCTCTGGCTCGACCAGCAGGTCAGGATTGACGAACGCCAGCCACGGCGCATCGCTGGCTTCAGCACCCTGATTGCATGCCGTGGCGAAGCCTGGATTATCCGGATTGGCGATGAAACGGACCCGCGGATCCTCCAGTGCATGCCGCTGTACCACCTCCAGGGTATCGTCGCGCGAAGCATTGTCGACGATACGGATCTGCCCCACTTCGGCGGCCGCGCGCAGTCGCTGCAAGCAGGCATCGATGGTGCTGCCGCTCTCGTAAGTCACCACCACCACAGCGATGGGGTGTTCGCGCATGCTAGACATCGAACAGCATCCCTTGCGGATCCAGCGGCGATAGGGTGTCGTACCCACGCCGCAGCGCATCGCGACAGGCGCGCAACGGATCGTGCATCAGAAATCCGGCCAAGCGCGCATGCCAGGCCGGCCAACGCGCCGCCAATGCCTCCATGTCGCCATCGGCGGCGCACCCTTCGGCACGACGCGCGACGTGCGCCGTCTCGCACAGCACATTGCGCCAGCCGAGCCCAGCCATGCGCAGGGACAGATCGATCAACGCCGCATACCAGGAACCGTAGCTGCTGGCGTCCAATCCGCCGACGCGCTGCCGCGCCGCGCCACGTAATACGACCGCATGACACACCGCCGCAGGCAACTCCGGATGCAGCGGCGGCAGCGCCGCGCAAGCGCGAGCCAGACGCTCGGGATCCTCGGGCAACGGATTGATCTCGCCCAGGCGCGGCCACGCACACGCCTCGCCGGCATTGCTCCACGGTGTGCCACTGGCAATGGCAGCATCGCGCGCCAGGCACGCGCTCAAGTGCTGCAGCCACCCCGGCAGCGGCTGCGCATCGGCCGCCAACACCGCCACGTCGGCGTCGGCACAGGCACGCAACATCTGGTCCAGATGCGCCACCTCGCCGAGCATGCACGGACGCCGGGTGTAGTCGGCCCGCAGGCGCGTGCGCGCCAGCCACGCCTCGATCACCCGGACACCACGCGGACCGGCCTGCGCATCGTCGGCCAACCATACACGGGTACCCGCTGGCGTATTGACTTCCAGCGCACCCAGGCAGGCATCCAGGGCGACATCGTCGACACCGACCGGCAACAACACGATGGGCGAATTAACCACAAATGACCATTACAGAGCTGCTAATCAAAGCGCCAGGCCAGAAATAGCGCCTGGCGCGCATTAGATTTTAATTAAAATCAATTGACATTAACATTACATACAACAGTTACTACAGCAGCGTATCCAAAGCCAGCCCATGGAAAGTTTGGCTGATAATAAGTGTAGCTACTAATTGGGCAACTCCAACCACCAAGACCAATATCCGAAACGGCATTTCTCCGCGCGTCAGTTGCAGCCTGTTGAATGGCAGTAGCTAAAGGATAAACAGGAAAAGTTGTTGCCCCATCATAGTACTTCTGAATCACTACTGCAGAAGCAACTTGCATGAAACCCAACGATCCAGAAAGAAACATTCCACAAGCAAAAACCTTGGAGAATTTCATAGTTAAAACCCCAATAATTAGCGCCCCCTGCATCGAGAACATTAGCAGAAATCATCAGGAATTACATGCAATCAATCACAAAAAATTTCCATATAACCATGAATCCTAGCAAAGGACTGCATGCACCATGCTAAATTAGATAACAAACGTAGCAAACAGTAGTCAGGTAGGCGTGGAAGGAGTGCAGTAACCGCAGTGCAGAACGCACATCGGATCCGAGCACCGCCCACGCCCACCGCGGCTGCGCAGTAGCGTGTTAGCCGCTCTAATTTTTCTCTTTATCCTTCAAATATAACGGCTTCATGACATTAAATTTCCGCCCATATTCATCGATCAGATTACGCGCCTCCTGAGGATTACGCACTATTGTCGGGGTCAAAAGCACAATAACCTCCTGCCTATCCTTTTTATTATCCTTCTGGCCAAACAAAGCACCTACCACAGGCAAGCGACTGAGCATGGGAAATCCCTGACTTTGATCAGTATTAGTGTCACTTATAAGACCTGCAAGCATAATTGTGTCACCACTCTGTACTGCGGCCTCCGTCTTAACCCTTCTCGTATTAATCGGAACATTACAAGCAGTACTGGAAGTCGCACTAGAATTACAACTAGCAGGAGCAGCGCCTGGAGAACTAACCTCCTGCACGATATCCAGGAACACCATGCCGTCCTTGGTGACCCGCGGACGCACCTTGAGGATCACACCCGTATCGATGTACTGCACCGACGAATAACTGGAGTTGATGCCAATTCCGGTATTGATCGAGGTGGAGTTGATCGGGATGCGCGTGCCCACATTGAGCGAGGCTTCGGCATTGTTCCGCACGAATACCGACGGGGTCTGCAGCAGTTTGAGGTTGGTAACTTTGTCCAGCGCGGTGATCACGGCTGCGGCATTTGTGCCGAGGAAAGTCCAGCCAAGGCCGTCACTGCCGATTTTGCCGGCGATGTCACCCCAAATCTTACGACCGGCGGCGCTAGGCAGACCCGCACCACGGCCAATCCCCGTTCCATTCGCCACGCTGCCATCGGTGGACGCGTTGACCGAATTTTTGAAGAACCAATCAACGCCATACTGTAGATCGCCGGTCAAACTGACCTCGGCCACCTGCGCCTCGATGTGCACCTGCATCGGCATGACGTCGAGCTTCTCGACCACATCGCGAATGGAACGCCATGCCTGCGGTGTGGAGCGCACCAGCAGGGTGTTGGTTTCCTCCACCGCCGCGACGCCGACCTTGTCGCCCTGCACTTCCAGAGTCACGCTGCCATTGCCGGCGGTGCGCGGCGACAGTTGCAGGCCACCACTCCCCAGCGTGCCGCCACTACCGCCGGAGACGCCACCGCCCAGGGAATTGATATCGCTCCCGCTGCCACCCAGACTCCCACCGCCGAAGCTGCTGTTAGCGCCGCCCATGCTGAGATCGCCCCCCCCCATACCGCCCCCCTCGTTCAACTGGGACATCTGCATGCCGGGCATCAAGGAAACATTGGGATCGCCGCGATTGCTGCCGCCCCCCCCAAACACCTCGGACAGACGTTCGGCCAAATCCCTGGCCTTGATGTATTTGAGCTCGTAAGAAAACAGCCGTGCACCGCCGCCAGCGCTGTCGATACGATCCAGCCATTCCTGGATCTGGTCCAGATAGCGCGCCTGCGGGGTGATCACCAATACCGCGTTGACGTTCTCCAGCGGCATGAAACGGAACATGCCGGCACTGGGCGTCTTGCTGTTCTCGCCGAAGACCTTCTCCAGGTCAGCAGCGACCTTATCGGCTTTACCGAACTGGATCGGAAATACACCTACCGACATCCCCGCCAGCCAGTCCACATCGAAAATCTGCACCGTCCGCAGGTAATTTTCCAACTCGGCGCGGGTACCGCCCAGGGTGATGACGTTACGCGCGTTGTCGATCCCAACGATCGCATTCGGACGCGCATAGGGTTCCAACACCTTCTTCATCTCACTGGCAGAGATGAACTTCAACGGCACCACGCGCACCTCGAAGCCGCGCGCACTGGCAGGCGAGGCGCTGCTCGGCGCCACCGTACCGGACAACGCCTGATCGGCGGGAACGATGTTGTAGCGACCGCCGTTGTAGACCATGCGCGCGTTGTTCCAGCCCAGCACCATCTCCAACAGATTCAACGCTTGTGCAGGCGAGACCGGCTTGGGAGTCGCCAGGGTTACCGTCCCCTGCACGCCCGGCGCGATCACATAGTTCTGCCCAAGCATGTCGCCGAGAATCGCCTTGACCACCGCCTGCACCGATTCGCCCTCGAAGTTGAACGTGGCGCTACCGCTTCTGGCATTGGCCAGCGAAGGCGCTGGCGCGGAGGCAGCCGCAGAGTTGATCATGCTGCCGCTTCCGTGATGGATCACCGGCGTCGCCCGTGCGGAGGGCGCCTCTGGATCGGCCTTGCCCCCCGATGCAGCAGACTGCGTATTGCCAGCCTGACCGACATTGGCATTGATCGCGGCGCCACGGCGGACGTCGGGCGAGGGAGTGGTTGCGCAGCCGGCCACCAGGCCGATCGCGAGAAACAAGGAAAACAAGCGCGGCGTCATGCGATCACTCTTCAAGGGTTCTGGCCGGAGGGGGGATTCTGGCTCTGTTGTTGCAATTGCCGGCGGCGGGCTTCGATCCGTTCACGGATCGACTGCAACTGCTCCGACGATGGAGCCGAAGACGCAGCTTGCGCCGGGATGGGGGTGGGTGGGGACGGCGGACGCGGCACGGTGATGTTGTTGGGCTGCACATTGCCCCCGGACGGCGAGGAACCAGGCTGCGCACCCGCTGCGCGGGCAGCCTGGCCAAGCACGGTCGGCGGCTGCCCGCCCTTGCCGTCGAACACCTTCAACTCCAGGGTCTGGGTGCCACCACCACCACTGACCACAGCCCGACGCGGCTCCAGCGACAACAGCCGCCAACCCTGTACTGGATCATGACCTTCCTGCAAACGCAGCGATTCGCCATGATCGGTGGTCAACGTGGCCATTTTGAAGTCATCCGTGAGCAGCACCCCGGTCAAGCGCACCGTCGACGCGGCCGTCTGACCGTTGTCGGCAGTGAGGAAGAAGGGATGTGGTCGGCGGTCCTCGGCGAAGACCGGGCGCGCGGCAATATCGCCGTAGTGAGATAAATCTTCAAGTCGTTCCGGCGCCGCCTTGGGCAAGGAGGGCAGGCGCGGGACCATCGCCGGGTCGTCGGGGAGCGGCGCGATCCGTTCCCCGAGACCGGCCAGACCCAATACCCAGATCAGCAACCCCCACAGCACCAGGGTTCCCAGCAACACGGTGCGCAGTCCCATTGCTTCAACCCGCATGGCGGTCCTCCGACTGGTGCGATGAATGCGAGCTTGGTGTCGGGGCCGCAGCCGGTGATCCATGTGATGGCATTGCGGGTGCTGGCACCGGCGTAGGTTCGCTCGGTCCGGCGCCTGCCGGGGTACCGGCATCCATCACCGGCGCAGCGGTCGCCCGCACTGTGGCGTCCGCCGCCGAGGCATCCGTCGCTGCCGACATGGCGCTCGGCCGCAGGTAGCCAGCCAATTCGAACGCCACATCCAGGCCGTTACCGCTTTCGGTCGGCGAGAGTTGGTAGCGCTGCGCCATCACGTTGAGATTATCGATAAACAATGCCGGCGTTCCGCTTTCCAATGCGTGCAGGACCGCCGCCAGTTCCTGAGTGCCGCAGCGCAGCCGCACCTGCACCGCGACGCGGGTGAAACGGTCGCGGTGCTTGTCGGCGGCAAGCGGAGAGCGGTTGCTGATCGCGCAGCTACGGTTCCCTGGACTCGCCGTGGCCACTGCGCTTTCCAGCCGCTGCACCAGGCCGGCCGAAGCCAATTCGGCCGAGGCCTCGTGCAAGAAGCCTGGCCGCGTCGCCAGTTCGCGCTCTGCCTGATGGAGCCGTTGCGTCACTTGCGGTGCCTGTTGCAGTTGCATGCGCAAGCGCAACTCGCGCTGGCGCAGGTCCTGGATCTGCACCTCGACCTCATGCATCGGCACGGTCCACGACGGATGCACCAGTACCAGATAACTGATCGCCAGCACTGCCAGCAGCAGGCCCAGCGCCAGCCAACGATCACGCTTATCGACCTGCACCGGCATCATCGGCGGCCTCCTTGTGCTTGATCCCGGCCAGTGTGGCGGTGAGCGTGAAACGGTCACGGTGGCTGCCCGGATCGGACTGCAGTACGCCGGTCAGGGAGGGCGCTTGCCACAACGGCGAGCCTTCCAGCCGACCAACCAACGAGGACGCTTGGCTGCTGAGACCAATCAATTGCAACTGATCGCCCTCGATCGAGAATTTTTCCAGATACGTCCCCTCGGGAAGGCGCTTGCTCAATTCGTTCCAGACTTCCACCACCGTCGGGCGCTCGGCGCGCAGTTGATCGAAAAACGCAGCGCCTTCGACCAGATCGACCAATTGCTGGCGCTGCGCGGCGACCGCATGGGCGCGCTGCGCGCTGCTCTCCACCTGCATGCTTAGCTGTTGCAGCGCATCGCGGCGATTATCGAGCAGTTGCCAGCCCGCCGCACACAACGCCAACAGCGCGGCGACAGCCAGAATCGCGTTCCAGCGCCGCATCGGATCGCCACGACGATAGCGCTGTTCCAACGGCAGCAGATTGACACCCAGCGGCACGCCGACGGCGTCGGCCACATCGATGCCGGCCAGGGTCGGGCGCAACGCGCCGGCAGCGACCTGCAGCTCTTCCAACACCCAGCGTGGAGCCACGACCAGTTCGGCATCGAGCAGCGCATCGTCGCGGCGACCGCTGGCGCGCACGTCGTAGATCACCTGGTCGGGCTGAAACGGGGTCTGTCGATCGATCTCGAACTTGACCACCTCGTGCAGATGCTGGGCGGCCGCGACCGGCAGCCGCAGCCGGCGTTGCAACGCCGACGCCGCCGGCAGCAGCCATACCCGAGGCAGTGCGGCCAACCGCGGCCCCAGCACCGCATCCAGTTCGTCCGGCAGCAACGGCCACGGCAGGGCCAGCGTCTGTCCCAACTCGGCGTCGACCTGCCGCGCCAGCATCAGTTGATCGTCCTGGCGCCATAGCAGCAGCCGCGCCTGCGACCAGCCCAATTGCAGTTGCCAGCGCGGCGGCAACCACGCCATCAGCGAGCGCTGCCACCACGCCACCAAGCCGCCAGCACCGGGGGCGAAGCGCAGGCCAAATTTTTCCATCGTGTCGCGCCACACCTTCATCGCACTGTCGATCCTTCTTGCCATCGCAGCACAGTGTAGGCGGAGCCAGGTAGCGGCGACGAGCCCAATCGCACGATTGCGCGCAGGACCGCCTCACGCCCGTTGCCCAAACGCGCCCGACTTTCGATGCTGTAGGTGCCACGCCCGGACATCCCAACGCCTGGTGTCTGATCGGTAAGCTCGCGCTGTGCGAGCACCTGTTGCGCATCCAGGCCCATCGCGGTGAGCACCGGGGCCGGCGCGAACTCCGGAGCCGGGCGCAGAATTCCGCCATACAGGGTGACGTTGGGCAAGAGCTTGGCGTACAGCGCCGAGTCCATGCCCAGCACCAGTTGCAGTTCGTCCAGACTCTCGAACGGCGCATCCTTCGCACCATAAGGCAGGCCTGCGGCGGCATAGTCCGAATCCTCGGCACCGCCGCCAGGCTGACTGAGACTGTCCGGATCGCGCCAGTCCACGATCGCGCCAGCGATGCGTTGCGCGCGTTGCGGGTCTTCGCCAACCGCGCGGATCAATGCGGCGAGCAACGACAGGTCGGCCTTGTTCAGATCGACCTTGCCGCTCTCGTCGCTCAGCCGCAGATCCACGGTGGCGTCGGCATACTGCCAGCGATAACGGCGCCCATCGACGCGCCAGCCCGGCTGCGTCGCGGTGCTGTTGAGCCGGGTCAGCGCGTACTCCAGCCCGGCGCGTGCGCGCTCCTGCGCTTGCGCACCGTCGCCGAGCACCTTGCCCTCAAGACCTTCGGTGCGCGCGGTAAGTACGAAAGCGCCGATCAGCGCAGTGAGCAACGCGATCAACCACAGCACCAGCACCAGCGCCGCCCCGTGGCTCCGCTCCAATACCGGCTTCATTGGCGCCCCCCCATGCCGCCAGTCTGGCGCAGCGCGACCACCAACGGCGGCCACACGGTGCCGTCGCCGCCACGCAATTCGATCGAAACCAACAGCGGTAGCGTGTCGGTAGGCGTCCAGCGCTCCTGCCAGGATCCGATGGTGCCGCGCTCGGGATCAATGCCGCGATAACGAAAGCGCACCTCGCGCAAATCATCGGCCAACGCTTCGGGCGGACGCGGGGAGGATTCCGGCAACTGCTTGCCGGCCTGCACCTGCACCAGCGCGATGGCCAATTGCCGATGGTCACCCTCGCCGCTCACCTGCAGGTCGTGCATATATGGACCGCCCCGGCCAAGATAACTCGGCAGATCGGCCACGAACTGCATCCGCTGTGGCTCACCGACGAACCGCACCTGCTGCAACGTCTGCGGATCATTATCCATGACCATCGACTGGGCGCCGCTGAGGCGCTGACGCAGGAAGCCTTCCACCGCACGTATCTGCTCGCTGCGCCCAGCGATCACCTCGCCACGGCCGCTAATGACGGTCGCCGAGCGCAGAGTGGCGAACGCAAGGGTAAGACCGCCGACCAGCAACACCGTGGCAAGCAGCACTTCGATCAGGGTGAAGCCAGCGGCAGCGACGCGACGCGGTGCAGACATCATGGCGGGATCCTGGCGACCTGCGAATTGACCAGACGCAGGGTCTGCCACTGCAGTGCCTGCGCTGGCGTATCGCCCCAGCGGACCTGCAGATTGAGTTGCAACAGCGTCGGCGCACCGGACACCACCGCCCCATCCGGCGGCTGCCGCGGATCGACATAGGGCATGACATCCATCGTCCAGTGAAAGCGGCCTTGCTCGAAGTCGCCCTGGGTGCGACCGGGTTGCAGCGGCTGTTCCACGCCCTGCACGGCCAACAGCGACTGCGCATACAACGTGGCGCGACTGAGCTGGTCGGCGCGCTGCACCTGACGCGCCGCGCCGGACAGCGATCCCAGCAACAAGGTCAGCGCCAAGGCCAACAGCGCAAACGCCACGATGACCTCGATCAGGGTGTAGCCGCGCTGCCGTCTCATGACGGATCCTGCTGCGGCGGCCGCCCCACCTTGACCGCGCCGGTGAGCCAGGTCACATCGATCCGCCAGAGTGACTGCCGCGCCTGCAACTCGATACGCCCGCCCGTTGCAGCGCCATCTTCGAAGAACGCGATGGCACCTTGACCCTGGCTCTGTTGCACCTGGCGCGCACCGCTGAAACGCACTGTCAGCGACGGCGGGATCTCGCCGTGACGGCCATTGGGCGCCTGCCAGGTATGCCTCTGCGGATCGATCAAAAATCGCTGCGGCTGACCCGTGGCGATGGCCTGCGCACGCGTATAACGCAGCTGTGAAGCAATCTCCTTAGCTGCCGAGCGCAAGCGCATTCCATCGATACCACCGCTCAAGACCGACGCGGCCAGGACCGCAGTGATCGCAATCAGACCGATCACCAGCAGCATCTCCAGCAGCGACACGCCGCGCATGCGCGCGCACGAAACCGCGACGCGTTCGCGCGCGCCCAAGCGCAGACCGCCGGCAATGGCCTGAATCACGGCGTCGGATCACTCGTACTTGATATCTGCGTCGTAACTGCTACCACCGGGTTGACCATCCTTGCCCAGGCTCATCAGATCGAACGGACGACCGTCGCCGGGCACCTTGTATTCGATTGGGTGGCCCCAAGGATCGTTGAGTTCCGCAGGCTTGGCATACGGACCAAGCCAGCCATTGACACCACCGGGCGCGGTGACCAGATCGTCGAGCTTGGACGGCAGCTTGCCGGTATCCAACTGGTAGTTGTCGATTTTGCCGGCCAGGGTCTGGATCTGTGACTTGGCCAGATTGGCCTTGCCGCGATCAGCGCCCCCCAGTACGCGGCTGCCCACCAGGGTCAGCACCGCGCCGATCAGCACAATGACGATGATGATTTCCAGCAGACTCATACCGGACTGTCGCGCGGCGGAGGGGGAACGGGTGATGGAGCGGAGATTTCGCATTGCCTCGGGTCCTTGCGGTGGAAAACCTATGTAGCCAAACGCGGTGAAAGCGACAGCGGCCGTGCACGAATCGCGCGATTGCGCTTCACGGATGCGGCCAGCGGGGAGCGCGCGACACTGCGGCCGTCTGCGCACAAAACGCGGGAATCTGAATACAAACTCCCGCGTGAAGTGTGACAGAGACGGCTGCCGAAGGTTCCCCTAGGAAATAGGCCAGCGTCACACTCCGCGATCACGATACCGCAGCGAACCTGACTAGCGCGGACAGTGTCATCTCGGTCGTGGCAATCGGGTGAGGCATCACCCGATTGCATTGGTCAGGTCGTACAGCGGCACGAGAACGGAAATGATCACCAAACCGACCACCGAGGCCAACACCAGGGTGATCGCCGGGACCATGGCCGCGAGCAGGCGATCAATCGCCTGCGCGGTCTCCTGCTCGAAGGTATCGGCGGTCTTCAGCAACATGATGTCGAGGGCACCGGACTCCTCACCGACCTGAATCATCTGCAGCGCCAGCCGCGGGAAGCGCTTGCCCTTGGACAACGACGCCGACAAGCCATGCCCGTTCTTGACGTCATCGGCCGCGGTGCTGACGTCGGCAATCAAGGCCAAGTTCGACAGCACGTTGCGCGAGATGCCCAATGCCGCCAGCAGCGGCACGCCATTGCGCAGCAAAGTCCCCAGGGTCCGGGTCAGGCGCGCCGTTTCCAGGCGTGCGATCAGCGTACCGACGAAACGTTGCCCGAGTAACCAGGCATCGAAGCTGGCACGGAACGCCGGATCGCGACGTTTGCGATCAACGACCAACACGGTCAGCGCGGGCACCACCAACAGCACGATCCACCAATCGCGCACGAACAGGCCCACCGTCAGCACCGCCTGGGTGAACCATGGCAAGGCCACGTCCAGGCTTTCGTACATCTGCGCGAACTGCGGCACCACATAACCAAGCAGGAACAACAGGGCGCAGCCGACCACGCTGACCAGGATCGCCGGGTAGATCAGCGCATTGATCACCCGACCGCGCAATTCGCGGCTGCGCTCCAGGTATTCGGCCAGACGTTGCAGGGTATCGTGCAGACTGCCGCCTGCCTCGCCCGCTCGCACCATGTTGATGTACAGGCGCGAGAACAGGCCATGTTGCCGTTCCAGCGCGGTGGACAGCGGCGCGCCGCCACGCACGGCGTCGCGGATGTCGCCGACGATGCGCCTGGAACGTTCGTCCTCGGGCAATTCCAGCAGGATCGACAATGCGCGGTCCAACGGCTGGCCGGCACCAAGCAGGGTCGCTAATTGCTGGGTGAACTGCACAAGTGCAGCGCCGTCGAACGGCTTGGTGCGAAATAGGCCGCGCAGCGAAGTGCCGCCGCCTTCGCTGGCAAGCTTGGCCTGTATCGGCATATGCCCCTGCTCCTGCAGACGCAGTGCCACCTCCGCTTCGCTGGCGGCGTCCATCTGCCCTTCCAGGATCTCGCCGTGGGAGTCGAGGGCCTTATAGCGATACAGAGGCATCAGAAACCAAACTCAGTCGTCGCGGCTGGGGACGCGGACAGGCCACCATGAACCATCGCCGCACGCTGGCACGACCGGAACCGGAACGCGCCGAGCGCACGCGCTTGCGCACTCGCGCGACGCAGCGCGCGCATCAGGATTCCTCCGTCACGCGCAGCACTTCCTCAATCGTGGTCTGACCACTGAGCGCCTTGGCCAGCCCGTCCTCGTACATGGTGAGCATACCGGCCTCGCGCGCCAGTTGCTCGATCTCGCCCATGCCGGCGTGGCGCATCACCGCACGCCGCAGCGGATCGTTCATCACCAGGAACTCCATGATCGTGGTCCGCCCGGCGTAACCGGTCGGCGCAATCGCCGAGGGTCGTGGGCGGTACAGGAAGATCTCGCCCTCCGGCTGCAAACGGCGCAATTCGAATCGCTCGATCTCCTCCTGCGAGGCCGCATAGCGTTCGGCATGGGTCGGCTCCAGACGCCGCACCAGACGCTGGGCGAGGATGCCATTGATCGTGGAAGTGAGCAGGTAATCCTCCACCCCCATGTCCAGCAAGCGGGTGATACCACCGGCGGCGTTGTTGGTGTGCAGCGTGGACAGCACCAAATGGCCCGTGAGCGCGGACTGGATGGCGATGCGCGCGGTCTCCAGGTCGCGCATTTCGCCGATCATGATGATGTCCGGATCTTGGCGCACGATGCTGCGCAGAGCGTGCGAAAAATCCAGCCCGATCTGCGGCTTGGCCTGGATCTGGTTGATGCCCTCGATCTGGTACTCGACCGGATCTTCGACGGTGATGATCTTGACGTCGGCGGTGTTGAGCTGGCTCAACGCGGTGTACAACGTGGTGGTCTTGCCCGAGCCGGTCGGGCCGGTAACCAACAGGATGCCGTGCGGCTGCTCCAACACCTTGCGGAACTGCGGCAGGAAGGCATCGGTGAAACCGAGCCTGTGGAAGTCGAACACCACCGTCTCGCGATCAAGCAGACGCATCACCACGCTTTCGCCGTGTGCGGTCGGTACGGTGCTTACGCGCAGGTCAAGCTCCTTGCCCTGCACGCGCAGCATGATGCGGCCATCCTGCGGCAAACGGCGTTCGGCGATGTTGAGCTTGGCCATGATCTTGACCCGGCTGATCACCGCCGCAGTCAGATTGGCCGGCGGGCTTTCGCCGTCGATCAGCACGCCATCCACACGGTAACGCACCTTCAACCGGCTCTCGAACGGCTCGATGTGGATGTCCGAAGCGCGCAACTCCACCGCGCGCTGAATCACCAGGTTCACCAGCCGGATCACCGGCGCTTCGGAAGCCAGATCGCGCAAGTGCTCGATGTCATCGGTGACGACGCTGTCGCCGTCGGCGGTCTCCACGATCGCGCCCATGGCGCTGCGGCCCTGACCGAACCAGCGTTCGATCAGATCGTCGATCTCCGAACGCAGCCCCACCCGTGGCAATACCCGCATCCCAGTGGCCAGGCCCACCGCGTCGGCGGCGTAGGCCGTGTGCGGATCGGCCATCCACAACTCCAGCGCACCATCGCGCTCGCCCAGCGGACAAACGTGGAACTGTTTGAGGAAGCGCAGCGACAACAGTTGCGCCTCGGATTGGGTCTCCGGCGCGGTGACCGGCAGTTGCTTGGCATCGAGCAACGGTAGGCCCAACACCTCAGCACTGACCTCGGCATGATCGCGCTCGGACACCAGGCCCAGACGTGCCAACAGCGACAGCAGGTCGCCGCCGGCTTCGCGCTGCAACTGGCGCGCGCGTGCCAAGTCGCCTTCCTTGAGCCGGCCTTTGGCCAGCAAGGCCGCAACGATGCGGGCTTCGGGCGTATCGCCGTCGACAGCAATGTCCTTCACGAGCGCGTTCACGCAATCTCTCCCAGATGACAGTCCACTTTAGCAGTTCAGCATGAGCCAACGCCGAACCACGTACCAATGACCGCCTCTGTCTACTGCCAAATGCGAAGGACTAGATCGGCGCAGCGAACGTCATCTCTTGGACACGACAAGCGTAGATCATGATTGCTTGAACCTAGACACACCAAGCTCCATATCCCCACGGCATGGGCCGTGAACGCAGGAAACCCGGCCAAAACCGGGTTTCCCTGGAACACCGACGCCGCGTGTTGCGGATGGATTTATTGACGGGCGATCAAGCTGACCCCGTTGTAATTGGTTTCTCCAACCAACTTGACGTAGTAGGTGCCCGCCTTCGGCGCGGTGAAACGCACGGTCTCGTTGTTGCCGGGACGGGTCGATTTCGCGTCGGCGTTGCTGGGACTCGGCTCCCTGCCGAGGCTCACGTACAACGAGAGATTACCGCTACCGCCATAGGTGATGAAGCTCAGCACCGAGCCGGCCTGCGCATCGAAGCTGTACAGCGCCTCGTTCCCGCCCGCGCCGGCCAGGCCGGTGAGCGGCACATTCCTGGCCAGCACAATCGCCGTGGGCGTGCTCCCGCCCGCGCCGGCCAGGCCGGTGAGCGGCACATTCCTGGCCAGCACAATCGCCGTGGGCGTGCATTTCTGCGTCGTTGGATCGCAGGGTTTTTGCAACGCCTTGTCCAATGCCGCCTTGGCATCGACAATTCCGGTGCCGATCGGAGTACTGGAAGGAATGGACTGCGGGAACGGTCGTGCAGTCTGCTTGAGCAGCTTCTCCAGGTCGGCAGGACTCAACGGTGTCCTGCCGGCAGCGATCACCGCGCTCTGAACCAAGGCCGCGACCGCAGCCACATGCGGCGACGCCATCGATGTCCCCGCCATGCCCGCGTAAGTGTATTCACCTGAAGTAGGCGTGGTCTTGCCGGTATAGCCGTTCTGCCAGATGTAGCCGCCCGGGTTGCCATCTCCGGGACCACCGCCGCCCGGAGCGGACAGATCCACGACCACCCCGTAGTTGGTGTAGTCGGTCATGCCGCCGGTGATTCGGGTGGCGCCGACTGCAATCACATTCGCGCAATTAGCAGGATTGGTATTGCTGGCATCCGACGCATCGTTGCCAGCCGCCACCACCACCGTGGTGCCGCGCGCGACCGCGCCGTTGATCGCGTCCTGGGTGGCTTGATCGCAAGTGGTACCGGCCCCCAAACTCATATTGATGATTTCGGCTGGATTGGCATTGGCCGGCACGCCGGCAACCGTGCCACCCGAGGCCCAGGTAATGGCATCGACGATATCGGACAGGTGACCACCGCACTTGCCCATCACCCGCACAGGCAGCACCGTGGCGTTCGGTGCGATGCCCGCCATGCCGATGCCGTTATTGGTCGCTTCGGCGATGGTGCCGGCGACGTGACTGCCATGCCAGGAACTGGGCTCGGCCGAGGAGCCGAGATAGCATTCGCTGTCGTTTTCGATCCAGTCGCCGTAGTCCAGCGCACCGGGGACGCGCTCGCTGGTCGGACGCCGCGAGACCGCCGCATCGGTGATGAAATCGTAGCCCGGCAGCAGGTTCACCGCCACGTCCGGGTGGTTCGGCAGGATGCCGGTATCCAGCACCGCGACCACCACGCCATCGCCCTTGGACAGCGTCCACGCGGCAGGCGCATTGATGCCGCCTGTGGCGTCGCTGAGATCCCACTGATACTTGGCGTACAACGGGTCGTTGGGGACGAACTGCTCCTGGGCCTGCGTCTGAGCACGAGGCAGATCCACGATATGAAACATGGTGTCGATTTCGGCGTATTGCACCGATGGGTCGGCGGCGATTTCCGCAACCACCTTCTCGACATCGGCCTTGCTCAATTGACCAGACAGGCGAATCAGATCGGCGCCGACGCCCAGTGTGCGTACATACTCTGCGCGCACGCTCGAAGCGGCCAGGCTTGCGATACCGTTGTGGCCACCGAGGCTGGCCCGCGTCACCGCTGCCTGCACCGCCCACAGCTTGGCGGACTGATCGAAGACTGCGGTGGTACCTGCCTTGTAGCGCACCAGAATGCGGTTGGAGGTCAACGCATCGGCAGGCGCGGACCTGCTCGGCTGTTTGACCGGCAACGGCGATACGGCCGCCGCCGCGAACGCAGCCGAAGCCGTCAGCGACATGGTCAGCATGGCGGCAGCGATGATATTGACACGAAGATATTGCTTGTCGATCACGATGGAATCCCCTTCAAAAAAGTTGCGTAACTCAGGCGACAATTGCGGCCGTGACATTGCGTTGTTCCGAATTCCTTGGCTGGCCCCGCCAAGGTTCCGTGGTCTGCACTTTCGAGTCACTGCGTCGCGGACGGCGGCCACGCCACCGTCCGCGTTGAATCACCAACCGAAACCTGCACCAATTCCGACAGAACTGTCGTTGCGACTAAACGCACCACCGATGGTCATCGTGGCGCGATCACTGAACGCGCGCTGATATCCCACCGACAATGCAGATTGACCGTTCTGGAAACCCACACCAGCGCCGACACGGTTTTGGGTGCGGATACCCGCTGCACTGGTGGCCATGTTGAGCATGGCCGCGCTCATCGCGCCCTGACGATCGATACGACGATCCTGATCGCGCAGACGCGCATCGACGTCGCCACGCAACATGTCGAAGCTGTCGGCCATCGTGCCGAAACGCGCATCGGTATACGACTTGGCGCTGGCCATGCCGTTATCGAGCTGGGCCTTGTTGACCGCATCGGTGGCCTGAGTCCCCGCAGCGACATTGACGAGTTGACGCTCGTTACCAGCGCTGCCCACAGACACCGTCCGCGCGCGGTCGGCAATCGAGCCCTGCCCTAGCGCTACCGCCCCCTGCGCACTGACCGTGGCACCCTGACCCACCGCAGTCCCCGAGGCGGCGGTCACGCTTGCACCGGCCCCCATTGCCACCGCATTGGTCGCCACCGCCGCGATCTGACTGTTAGCACCGACTGCGGTACTGCCATCCGCATTGACCGTCGCGTTACTGCCAATCGCGGTGTCGCCGGGGCCGCGCGCATACGCGTTACCGCCGATGGCCGTCCCGGTCGTATCGACCGCCACCGCCTCGCCCAACTGTTCGGTCTGCGCGCTAGCGGATACTGGCGTCGCGGCGAGGGCCGCTGTCCGAACCGCCAGGACGGCCGAAGCCCCCACGAGCGCCTGCGACGCAGCGACCGAGCGCGCAGCAGACACCCGGACACTGCGCACGGCACTGGCAGTACCAGTACTGCCGCCAGCGAGATCGCTGACCTTGCTGTCCAATGCGGTCAGCGCATCGCCGACATTGTGGTAGACCGCGCCCTGGATCACGTAGGTCGGCGCGACGAACAGCCCCTGCGCACCGAGGCCGGCACCGCCACCAAGGAATGCTGCCATGCTGCTCAGCGACTGGTACATCTGGCTGCCATCAATCGCCTCGGTACTGCCCAGCGCGATATTGCCGGCAGTCAAATTGACGATACGCCGCGTGGCGGGGCCACCGCGGCCATCGCCACTGCCCAGCGATACGGTATCGGCCTGGTACACGCGCGAACCTGCGCCGAGTGCGACTGCGCTGTCTGCCGATACAGCAGTATTTGCGCCGAGCGCCACACCATCACGACTATTTTTACGAACAACGCTGTTGTATCCCATCGCCAGAGCGTTTTCACCGATCGCATTGGCTTGCAGACCGATGGCGGCACTGCTTGCACCCGTCGCGGAACTGGCAGCACCGAATGCGGTGGCACCGAGCCCAGTCGCCTGGCTACCGACGCCGATGGCCGAACTGCGCACGCCACTGGCGGTCGCGGCGGCACCCAACGCAGTCGCACCGGCGGCGCTGGCGGTGGTGACACCATCGAGCACCTGATTACCGGACGCATCGGTGTGGTACAACGCTCCGCCGAGCGCGGTGCTGGACTCCCCGGCAGCGGTGGCGTTGTAGCCGGACGCGGTTGCGTAACGTGCGCTGGCAAGCGCGCCGCTGCCCAACGCCGACGCCCCATCGCCACGCGCATTGGCCGCCTCACCGGCAGCGATCGCCTTATTGCCCGTTACCACGCTACCGACAGCAGTCGTCGGATCGCTGCCGCTATTGCTCTTGAACTGCTGCGCGGTCGCGGCAGCGACTTGTTTGACCACATTCAACTGCGCCACATTCACGGCATCGTTCGCATCGGTGCCAGCGGCCACACTGGTGATCTGCCGCGTCAGGCCTTTACCGACATCGCCAATCGACACGCTGTTGTCGCGGGTGGCATAAGAATGCGCCCCCAGAGCAACCGCATTTTTAGGCGCGCGATTGCGCGCATCGTCGAGCCACGTGCCGACATGCGCGTCGTCACCAATGGCAGTGGCATCGACGCCATAAGCGCCGGCATCCGTACCGAGCGCCGTCCCGTTGGTGAGGAACGAGGAGGTCACCGCACGCGCGCCGAGCGCGATGCTGTTGTCGTTCCAGGCAGTGGCATTATCGCCCAGCGCCATGCTGCCATTACCAGTGGCAAGTGAGTAGCCGCCCAGCGCCACGCTGTGAGGCGCGAACGATGCGGCGCTGTGACCAATCGCCACCGCGTCGATATTGCCAGGTAGGTTGGCAAACACATGGGCGTTGTAGCCCAGCGCAATCGCGTAGTTGGCCAGACTCTCCGCACCGGCACCTAGCGCGACACCACCAACGCCGGTCGCGGCGGCAATCGACACGCTGTTGCCAGCACTGGCCGCAGCGGTACTCGTCCCCCCCACCGCCACGCTATCGGTACCACTGGCCAGCGCATTCAACCCCATTGCCACGGTGCTGGTCGCCGTCGCCCGAGCACCGTTGCCCACCGCAGCGGCGTAGTCGCCCGCAGCAAGCGTGCCGTACCCCATGGCCGTCCCCAGATAGCCGGCCACTTGCGAGCGACCACCGATCGCAGTGCCGCCGTCTTTGGATATCTGCGCTTGATAGCCCACCGCAGTACTCTGCAGACCGCTCGCGGAGGTACCGGTGCCGACGGCGGTCGACAGTGGATTCAGCGCCTGCGCACCGCTACCAACGGCAGTGGATGCGGTCCCTATGGCCTGAGTGGTTTGCTGATGGCTGCCGATGATGATGCCTTGATCGTCGTATTGGTACACCGTGGCGCTGCTGCCAATCGCCGTGGCAGAAGTGCCGACCGCAGTGGCGTCGGTGCCAACCGCACTGGCGTTGGCACCATTGGCGACGGCACCGCTCCCCAACGCAGAGGCGCCAATGCCAATGGCGGAGCTGCTGGACCCCATCGCGGTGGCATAGTCGCCGTCGGCAAACGCATCGGCGCCGGCGGCGGTCGCTTGCACGCCCTGCGCCAACGCAGTGCCATCGCCATCACCGGCGAACAGACGCGCCGTGCCATCGGCGACTTGCCGGACCGCGTCGAGTTGATTCAGGTTCACCGCATCGGTCGCCTCGGTGCCGGCAGCCACGCTGGTGATCTGTCGGGTAAGGCCGTGACCGACATCGCCGACCGACACGCTGTTGTCGCGGCTGGCGTAAGAATACGCGCCCAGCGCGACCGCACTGCTGGGCGCATGATCGCGCGCATCGTCGAGCCATGTACTGACCCGCGCACCATAGCCGATCGCAGTGGAATCGACGCCATTGGCCTGGGAGTCCGTACCAAGCGCAGTGCCGTTGACGTGGTACATCGAGGTCACCGCGCGCGCGCCGAGCGCGATGCTGTTGTCGTTCCAGGCAGTGGCATTATCGCCCAGCGCAATAGCGCCATCTCCACTGACAAGCGCGTAAGCACCCAGCGACACGGCGCCAGGCGCGAACGATCCGGCACTGTGGCCGATCGCGATCGAATCCACGTTACCCGGCAGGTTGGAAAACACATTGGCGTTGTAACCCATTGCAATCGCATAGTTGGCCTGACTCTCCGCGCCCGCGCCCAGCGCCACTCCACCGACGCCGGTCGCCGCGGCAATCGACACGCTGTTGCCGGCACTGGCCGCCGCGGTGCTCAAACCACCAACCGCCACGCTATCGGTGCCACTGGCCAAGGCATTCATGCCCATCGCCACGCTACTGGTCGCGGTCGCTCGCGCGCCGAAGCCCATCGCGGCGGAATAGTCGCCCGCGGCGCGTGTGGCGTACCCCATTGCCGTACCCACATACCCGGTTGCCTGGGACAAGCCACCGACCGCCGTGGCACCATCTTGAGAGGTTTGCGCGTGATAGCCCAATGCCGTGCTCTGCACGCCGCTCGCGGAAGTGCCAGTGCCGAGCGCAGTGGACAGCGGATCCAGCGCCTGCGCACCGCTACCGACGGCGGTGGATGCAAACCCCATGGCCTCAGTGGCTTGCTGATGACTGCCGATGATGACGCCTTGATCGTCGTATTCGTACACCGTGGCAATGCCGCCAATGGCCGTGGTCGAGACACCGATGGCACTAGTATTGCTGCCGACCGCAGTCGCGTTATTCCCCAACGTCGTGGCACCACTCCCCAGCGCACTGCTGCCGTCGCCGATGGCATTGGCGGCTTCGCCGATGGCGACCGCATTGGCGCCTTCGACATAGGCACCGACATTGCTGTCAGCACTGCCACTGGACTGGAAGTACTTGGCGGTGGTCTCGGCGATCTGCCTCACCGTCTTGCGCTTGATCTTCGCGTGCTTGACCGCATCCTTGACCGCATCGGTCGCTGCGGCAACGTGGGCGCTCTGGCGTTGGTCGCCGACGCTGGCGGTAGAAACACTTTCTTTGCGCTGGATCGGCGCAGCGGCGCTCAGCGCCACGCTGCCACTTCCCTGCGCGCTGGCAGCGCCGGCGGTTTGCAGCGACTGCGCCTGTCCGGCGACGGGGAGCACCGATGCAGCGCCACCCAACGCCATGGCGATCGCCGCCGACAGGGCTAGACCCTGAACGCGTCCACCACGCCCGTCGCAGACACGTGCCGCGCACGCGTGGCCACTGGCCAGTTCCGACGCCACGGCCCACATCCCCAATGCTTTGTTCCAGACCTTACGGTAAATCCGATTCATCGACGGCTGCTCCTAAATTCGGCTGGTTTTTTCTCGAAAAGCCACCTCCGCCCGTCGTTCCGACCGGCCGACCCCCCGTCGGTTTTTAGCGCCGCATGCTCCCTGGATGCAGGACACGAGAGACGCGCCCCCATCACTGCATCGAGTGAAATTCTGAACAGGAGCAGAATGCGGAACTGACTGGAGTGTTAACCGCGAGCGCGGAGCAAGTCAAGTTTCCGACATTCAAAAGTAATTTTTGTGGTATAAACCACAATCTGAAGAGAGGGAGCGTGATCCCTCGGTGAAATTCAATAAAAACAAGCCACTTTCGCCAATTTATCGACGCCAGCTTCGCAGACCGCGATGCCGACGCACACGCGATTTCGCTTTGAAGTCAATGCCTTGACGCATCAACACAATCAGTGTGCGATGCAATCCGCTGGCGCGCCCCAGCAATCGCTGCCGGCGCCGATTGCGCAATCTCCCCCACGGCACAGCCCCTGACCGACACAGGCAAGAGCGCAGCGCCAGCCGTGCCGTCTCAACCCCGACACGCACTGGAACAAGCGCACGCGGACACCCCGCACGCAAGCGCATGGACACGCGCCGTCGTGCAACGCACGACAGACAACAGCACGGTATCCGCGCAATGCCGCTCCCCCGGTCACGCAAGCAAGGCGGAATCGCCTCCGGAGCAGGCGAACGCATCCGCATGGCAGCGGACACGTCCGGCGGGTCAGCTCAATCCACCCACACCCGCGCGTTGCGGAACATCCGCAGCCACGGCGAAGCATCCGGCCAATCGGCAGGGTGCCAACTCAGATTGAGCGAGCGCGGCGTGCGCTCGGGATGCGGCATCAGGATCGTCACCCGGCCATCGTCGCTGGTCAGGCCGGTGATGCCGTCGGGCGAGCCGTTCGGATTCAACGGGTAACGCGTAGCAACCGCACCATTGCCGTCGACGAAACGCAGTGCCACGCGCGCGGCCGCCTGATCGACAACACTGGCGAATTCGGCACGGCCTTCGCCATGCGCCACCGCCACCGGAATACGCGAACCCGCCATACCACGCAGGAAAATCGATGGCGATTCGACCACTTCCAGCAAACTGGTGCGCGCTTCGAACTGCTCGCTACGGTTACGCAAAAACCGCGGCCAATGCGTTGCGCCGGGGATGATCTCCTTGAGTTGACTGAGCATCTGGCAGCCATTGCACACGCCCAGCGCAAAGCTGTCGCTGCGCGCGAAAAACGCGGCGAACGCATCGCGCAGCACCGGCCGCTCCAGGATCGAGGTGGCCCAACCACGCCCCGCGCCGAGGACGTCGCCGTAACTGAAACCACCACAGGCAGCCAGACCGGCGAAATCGGCCAAGTCCACCCGGCCGGCGATGAGATCGCTCATGTGCACATCGAACGCACGGAAACCCGCACGTTCGAAGGCATGCGCCATTTCGATCTGGCCGTTGACGCCCTGCTCGCGCAGGATCGCCACCTTCGGCCCCTGGCCACTGAGGACCGACGGCGCGTGCCCCTTGCTGTACGACGCGGCCACATCCTCGGACGGGTCGAACGTCAATTTCGGTTGCAACCCGGGCGCGGCGAAATCGCGCGCCAGCGCGCGTTCCTCATCGGCACTGTCGGGGTTGTCGCGCAACTTTTGCATGGCATGGCTGACAGACCACCAGGCATCGAACAACGCCTCCCAGCGCCACTCCACCAGTATCTTGCCGGCCAGACTCACGCGCACGGCGGCGGCGGTGCTGGGACGGGCGATGCGCTGCGCACATTCGGTCAGCGCATGGCGCTCGACCAGATCGGCGAACGCGGCACGGTCCTCGTCGGCAACCTGCACCACGGCGCCGAGCTCCTCGTTGAACAGGCTGCGGAACGGATCCTCGCCCCAGGCATCGAGGGTGATGTCCAGGCCCTGACGCGAGGCAAACGCCATTTCGCACAGGGCAGCGAACGCGCCGCCGTCGCTGCGGTCGTGATAGGCGAGCAGCATGCCGGCTTCGCGCGCGTCGCGAATGAGGTGGAAGAACGCGCGTAAGCGCTGCGGATCGTCCAGATCGGGGACCGCCCCACCAAACGCAGGCAGTTCGCCCTCGGCGTACACCTGCGTCAAAACCGATCCACCCAGACGCTGTTTGCCGCCACCCAACCCGATCAACCACAGCTCGCTCTCGACCTCGCGCACCAGCAACGGCGTCAACTGCGCACGCGCATCGGCGACGGGAGCAAAGGCGGAGACGATCAGCGAGACGGGCGCGACGCTTTTATGCGTTGCGCCCGCATTGGGCGCATCAGCGCCGTGAGGCGCACCGGTCTGCCATTGCGCCTGCATCGACAGCGAATCCTTGCCCACCGGGATACTCAGGTCCAACTGCGGGCAAAGCTCCATCCCCACCGCTTGGACTGCGGCGTACAAGCGTGCGTCCTCGCCATCGTGGTTGGCCGCCGCCATCCAGTTCGCCGAGAGTTTGATCTGATCCAACGCCTGTACCGGTGCCGCGCACAAGTTGGTCATCGCCTCGCCGACGGCCATGCGCGCGGCGGCCGCCGCGTCGAGCAGCGCCAGCGGAGTACGCTCGCCAATCGCCATCGCTTCGCCGGCATGGGTGTCGAAGCCGGCCAGGGTGATCGCGCAATCGGCCAGCGGCAGTTGCCATGGCCCGATCATCTGCTCGCGTGCGGTGAGACCACCGACACTGCGGTCACCGATGGTGACCAGAAAGCTCTTCGCCGCCACCGCCGGATGCGCCAACACGCGCAAGCCGGCCTCGTGCAGATCCAGGGCACTGGGATCGAGTGACGGCCAGCACGGCGGCGGCGGCTGATGGGTAGCGCGATGCATCTTCGGTGGCTTGCCGAAAAGCACGTCCATGGGCAGATCGATGGGCAAGTCGCGCATCCCGGCGGCATCGGCCGCAGGGTCGAGCGTGCCGTAGCCCACCACCAGTCGCTGCTCCGCCGTCGCCACACCGACCGCGGCGAACGGACACCGCTCGCGCTCGCAGATCGCGGCGAACTCGGCCAGGCGCGCCTGCGGCACACCGAGCACATAGCGTTCCTGCGATTCGTTGCACCACAACTGCATCGGCGAAAGCGACGGGTCATCGCTAGGCACACGACCCAGATCGATGATGCCGCCCACGCCCGAGTCGTGCAGCAATTCGGGAATGGCGTTGGACAAGCCACCGGCACCGACGTCGTGGAACCAGCGGATCGGATTGTCCGCCGCCAACGCCACGCAGCGGTCGATCACCTCCTGCACACGCCGCTCCATCTCCGGGTTGTCGCGTTGCACGCTGGCGAAATCCAGCTCCTCGGCGCTGTCGCCGGAGGCCACCGAACTGGCCGCGCCACCGCCCAGACCGATCAGCATCGCCGGGCCGCCGAGCACGATCACCGCATCACCCGGTTGCAGCGCAATCTTCTGCACCTGGATCCGGTCGATCGCGCCCAAGCCGCCGGCCAGCATGATCGGCTTGTCGTAGGCGCGGGTCAGATCCTGCGCCTCGGGTAGCTCGAAGCTACGGAAATAGCCGAGCAGGTTGGGCCGACCGAATTCGTTGTTGAACGCCGCGCCGCCCAGAGGGGCTTCCAGCATGATCTCCAACGCCGGCGCCATGCGCGGGTTCAGTGGACGCGCGCGTTCCCATGGCTGCGGCAACGTGGGAATACGCAAATGCGAGACGCTGAAACCCGTCAGGCCCGCCTTGGGTTTACCGCCACGACCGGTGGCCCCCTCGTCGCGGATCTCGCCACCGGCGCCAGTGGACGCACCCGGGAAGGGCGCGATCGCAGTCGGATGGTTGTGGGTCTCGACCTTGATGCAGAACGCCGAGGGCGTCACTGCTTCGCTGCGGTACTCGCCACTGGTCGGGTCCGGGCGATAGCGCGCGGCCGGATGCCCTTCCACCACCGCCGCATTATCGCTGTACGCGCTGAGCGTATGCTGCCGGGTCTGTTGGTGGGTGTGCTTGATCATCCGGAACAGCGAGTGCTCCTGCTCCTTGCCGTCGATGGTCCAGGTGGCATTGAAGATCTTGTGCCGACAATGCTCGGAATTGGCCTGCGCGAACATCATCAATTCCACATCGGCCGGATCGCGACCAAGTTCGCCGAAGCGCTGACGCAGGTAGTCGATCTCGTCCTGGGCCAGGGCCAAGCCCAAGCGCACGTTGGCCGCCTCCAACTGTGCCAGCGCGATGCGCTCGACCTCACCGCGCGCCGGTGCCTGGAACAACGCCTGCGCTTGCGCCGCGCCCTCCAGCAACGATTGGGTCATCGGATCGTGCACCAGCTTGGCCAGCGCCGCCTGCTGCGTTGGCGTCGCAGGCCAACCCGCCAGGTCCAGCCGGGTCCCTCGCTCCACCCGCCGGATCGCCAGGCCGGCACCGCGCACCAGTTCGGTGGCTTTGCTCGACCACGGCGAGCGCGTTCCCAAGCGCGGGACCACATAGCGCGAACAGGCCCCCGGCTCGGCCGCAACCGGCGACTGCTGGGCCTGCAAGATGCGGCACGCCGCGCTCAGATCGACCTGAGCGTCGCTGTCGCAATCGAGAAAATAGACATGCCAGGCGCCGGTGATGCGCACGCCGGGAACGATGGATTGCAGACGGGTTTCGAGCCGAGCGCGACGGAACGGCGAAAGGGCTGAGGCGCCCTCAAGGACGATCATGTCCGGTGAACCGTGTGAGGAAACGGGCTGGCTATTGTAGCCGGGACGGACGGGACTCGGGACTCAACTCGGCACTGCAAACGCATCGACCCCGCCATGGCGGGGTCGATCTGGAATCCAAACGCAGCAGGTCGCGGTCTGACAGCACCGGTCAACACGGCCTATGCGGCGCTCCAGCGCTCCGGGCCTGCGGCCTTTAGCGGCGTGCGCCGGCCTTGGCCGCTTCCGCCGCGCGCATGTCCAGTACCTGGCGCAGTTTCGCTGGCGGCAAGTAACCGCCCACCTGCATACCATCCGGGGCGAAGATCGCCGGGGTGCCGTTGACCCCCAGGCGCTGGCCCAGGTTGTATTGCATGGTCACCGGGTTCTTGCAGTTGTCGGAGGCGCTCGGCACCTTGCCGTTGGCCTTGGCCTCGGTCAGCGCTTTCTTCTTGTCCGCCGCGCACCACACCGCCACCATGTCGTTGTAATCCTGGCTGCCCAGACCCATGCGCGGGAAGGCCAGGTATTCCACCGCGATCCCCTGCTTGTTGAGCTCGCCGATCTCGCTGTGCAGCTTGCGGCAATAGCCGCACTCAATGTCGGTGAATACGCTGATCGTGTACTTCGGATTGGCCGGAGCAAACACGATGCGGTCGGCGCGCGGCGCCGATTCCAGCAGTTTGCGTCGGTAATTCAGCAGGCCCTCGCTGGACGCGAGCTGCTTCTCCTGAATATCCAGGGGCTGCGCCTGAAACATATAACGACCATCGTCGGACAGATACAGCAAATGTCCGCTGACCACCACTTCGCGAAAACCGGGGAACGGCGCCGCGCCGATGTAGTCCGGCTTGAAGCTGGGGTCCAGTTCCATCAACGCGGCGCGCACGCGCTGATCAACCGCATTGCCACTGGCAGGGGCGACCTTGGCCGACGCATCGGCAGGCGTGGTGGACTCGGCGCAGGCGGAAAGGGACACGGCGCTGAGCAGCGCACAGAGGGCAAAACGGAGCATGAACTATCCTGAGGGCTGCAGATCGGTCCGATTGTCGCACACCACCCATCACGCACGATTTTGCATAGACACAAGCGGGATCGCCCCCCCTGACGGATAGCACTCAACCGCGCGGATGATGTTTGCGATGCAGGACTTGCAGGTGTTCGCGCGCCACCAGCGTATAAATCTGTGTGGTGGACAACGAACTGTGCCCGAGCAGCATCTGCAGCGCACGCAGATCGGCGCCGCGATTGAGCAGGTGGGTGGCGAAACTGTGACGCAGACCATGCGGACTGATCCGCACCGGGTCGATCCCGGCCAACGTCGCGTAGCGTTTGATCAGCACCCAGAATTGCTGCCGGCTGACCGGGCGCCGCGCCGCATCGATGAATAACGGCACCGTGCCGTCGCTGGCCGGCACCGCCTGTCCGGCGGCCAGGGCAGACCGTGCCGTGTCCAGATAGCGCTGCAGCCAATGCTGGGACTCCTCGCCCAAGGGAACCAGCCGCTCCTTACTGCCCTTGCCGGTGACACGTAGCACGCCTTGACGCAGATTCACCGCATTGGCGGGCAACTGCACCAGTTCGCTGACGCGCAGTCCGGCCGCATACATCAACTCCAGCATGGCGCGGTCGCGTAGCCCCAGTGACGTGGTTGTGTCGGGCGCCGCCAGCAACGCATCGATCTGGCTTTCAGCAAGCGCCTTAGGCAATGAACGCGGCAGCCGCGGCGGTTCCAGCAATGCGGTCGGATCATCGCTGCGCTCGCCGCGACGCAGGCGCAGGGCGAAAAACGCCCGCAAGGACGATAGCCAGCGCGCGTTGCTGCGTTGCGAATAGCCCAGTTCGGTACGCCAGGCCAGATAATTGAATAACGCCTGACGGTCGGCACCGACCAGACCATCCCCAATACCATCGCGCCAGCGCGCAAAGCCTTCCAGGTCGCGCCGATAGCTGTCCAGGCTCTGCCGCGCCAGACCTTGCTCGGCCCAGGCGGTCTCCAGGAATTGCTGGATCGCGGCAGCATCGGCATCACGCAACGGCGCGAGGCGTTGCGCCTGCTGGCGACGTTCGGCAGGAGAATGCAGGACGGGCATGGCGAGGAAGGATACGGGAAACGCCCGACCCGGAGCCCGGAGCCCGGAGCCCGGAGCCCGGAGCCCGGAGCCCGGAGCCCGGAGCCCGGAGCCCGGAAAAGCCTAACGTCCTGGGTACGGCATGTGCCATCGACGCAATCCAAGTCCGGATCGCCACCAGATCGACACAAGGCAACCCACCGCAAAGCGCACGACACACTCTAAGCTGTCGCGATGAACGCCCCGCTTCCCGAGTCCAACCACCGCGCGCGCGCGCTGCTGCTGTGGCGGCTGCTTGCGCTGTTCTACGATGTGTGGCCAGTGCTGGCGCTGTGGTTCGTCGTCGCGGCGCTGTTCACCCTCTTCTACACCCTCGACGGCCATGCGCCACGCGAGAACATCGCACCGTTCAGTCCACTGCAGTGGCTGCTGTGGCTGTGCTGCTGGATCGTGGCCGGACTCTACGCGACGCTGAGTTGGCGCCGCGGCGGCCAGACCCTGGGCATGCGCCCGTGGCGGCTGCGCGTGCAGACAACCGACGGCAGCACGCCACGCTGGGGCGCACTGTGGCGCCGCTACCTGGTCGGCACCGCGTCATTGCTACTGGGCGGGCTGGGGTTCTGGTGGGCGCTGCTGGATCGGGAACGGCTGGCGTGGCATGACCGCGCCAGTGGTACCCGACTGACAAGGATTCAGAAAAAAACGCCTTGAACAACGCATCAAATGCGTTTGAACGCGACCACTCTCGGCATCCTTGTGAGCATCCGACTGCTCCCAGCGAAACAGGTTGCGCAGCATCGCCGTTAACGTGGCTAACTGCTGCGCTTACGGAACATCAACCAGGAAACCGTGAGCATCACCAGCGGCGGCAGCGCGTAGGCGATGCGATAGTCGAACTTCAACGCGCCGGCCATGCGCCCGAAGAACAACTGCAACAGCCAGAACACCAGCGCGAACAAGATACCCAGGAACAAGCGCTTGCCCATGCCACCACTACGCAGCGCACCGAACGCGAATGGGATCGCAGCGAAGCACAGCGCCAGCACATTGATCGGGTAGAACCAGCGGCTCCAGTACTGGTCTTCGTAATCGCGCGCGTCCAGTCCGTTGCGACGGCGGTACTCGATGCTGGCTTGCAGATCGTGCGCGGACAGATTGCGTGGTTTGGCCAAGCCCGAAGCCAGGGCCGCCGCATCCAGCCGAGACGGCCACGGCTGACTATCGAACGTCTCGCGCTGCACCGAACGCTCGGCGAAGGTATCGCGATAGCCCTGCTTGAGGGTCCAGCCGTTGGCATGATGCTCGGCGCTGTTCGCATGGGTCAGCGTAGCCAGACGGCCATTGTGGTCAAGCGTGTACAGGCGCACGTCGCGCAGTTCTAGCCAGGAACCGCCGTCGTCCTGCAGATGCTCCTCGCCGGTCTGCGCATTGAGAAAGGTGTCGCCCTCGCGCGCCCACAGCCCCGAATACCGGGCCATGCTCATATTGCTATTGAACTTGGCATTGGCCTTGATCACGTCGGCCTGATTCTGCGCCCACGGCGCCAGGGTTTCGCCACTGAACACCATGGCGACGATCAGCACCGCCATGGTCGTCGCCGCCGCCAGGCTCAGCCGCCGCCGCGACAGGCCCAACGCGCGCAGCGCGGTCAGTTCCGAGGTGGCGGCAAGTTGACCCAGGCCCATCAACACACCAATCACCGCGCCGGTCGGGAACAGGGTGTAGGCGCGCCGCGGCACGGTATAGGCGACATAGGCCACGGCATGACCGAGGCTGTAGCTCCCCTTGCCGATGTCCTTGAATTCATTGGACAGGGCCATGATGACATCCAGACCCAGCAGCACCGCCCAGGTCAACAGTACCGTGCCGAGTACGGCGCGGCCGACATACAGATCGTGCAGGTTCGGGCGCAGTTTCATGGTGCCTGCCTCCGCGGCCGCGACAGCCGGCCATCGCGCAAGTACATCCACACCGCCAGGGTCAATAGCGGCAGGGTCAGCCACCACAGGCCGAGCGCGCGCGGGAGCTTATCGGTACTCAGCCACTGGGTACCGATGAACATCAGATTGGTGCCGACCAGATAGACCAGGAACGCCAACATGATCCGGCCATAACGCTGCTGCCGCGGCGAACTACGCGATAGCGGCAAGGTCAGCAGGGCGAAGGCCAGTGCCAGCAGCGGCGGCGCCAGACGCGCATGCAACTGGGCATTGGCCTGCGGACGCGGGTCGCGAATCAGCGCGGCGGTGGTCAGCAATGCGGGATCATCGTCCTTGCGTGCGGCGCTACGTTCGCTCAAGGCCACGTCGTTGTTGGCGAAACGCATCATCCGGTAATCCAGCCCATCGCCAGCCAGCGGCCCTTCGAACCGATAGCCGTCCTGCAGACGCAGATAGCGCTCGGCTTTGCCCTCGAAAAACATGGCGCCGCGCTGCGCGGTGACCACGTCCAGGCGGCCATCCTTCTGCCGCTGCACAAACACATTGCTCAGTTGAGTGCCATCGCCGGACAGGGTACTGACATAGACGATGCTGCCATCGGGCAGCGAGGTGAAGCGTCCAGCCTCCAATCCGGCCATCAGCAAACTGTGGTTGGCCTCGTTGACCAATTGGTCGGAGGTGCGGTCGGCCCACGGCCCCAGCCATAACGAGCACAACCCTACCAGCGTGACCACAGGCACCACCAGCATCAGGATCGGCCGCAGCAGCCGCCTCGGACCGACGCCCATGGCGGTGATCACCGCCATCTCCGAGTCGCGATACAGCCGCGCCAGCGCCAACAGCAGCCCGAGCATCAGCGCCAGCGGCAGGATCAGCGGCAGGTACACCACGAACTGCAAGCCCAATTGGGAAAACAACAACTTGGCCGGAATGCGGCCATCGGCGATGTTGCCCAGCACGTCCACCAACACGCCCCCGACGCTGACCACAAGCAGCACGACCAAGGTGGCCGAGAAGCTCTGGACGAAATCACGCAGCAAGTATCGATCAAGCTTCGGCATGGGAGTGGGTTGATTTAAACTCTGAGATTCGTTCGCGGCGTCTCCAGCCCATCCGGCTGGAGGTAAATGGCCCGCGATTGTACGGTTTAGCCAACGGAATCTGATCAATGGCCCTGGAATTCACCCTGAACCACGACGCTCCGACCACGGCGGCGTTCGACTGTATCGTCGTTGGCGTATTCGCCGACAAGCAACTGTCGCCAGCGGCAAAGGCACTGGATGCGGCCAGCGGCGGACGCCTGAACGCCCTGGCCGAGCGCGGCGACCTCAGCGGCAAGACCGGCGCCACCACCCTGCTGCACGACCTGCCGGGCGTGAGCGCACCGCGCGTGCTGGCCGTGGGCCTGGGGGATTGCGCCAAATTCGGCGTACCGCAATACCTGAAGGCGATCGCGGACGCCGCCCGCACACTGAAGAGCGGAGTCACGGTGTCGGCGCTGCTCACCCTGCCCGAACTGGAAGTCAAAGGCCGCGACCGCGCCTGGAACATCCGCCAGGCGGTGATCGTCAGCGAGCACGCCTGCTACCGCTACACCGCCACGCTGGGCAAGAAGAAACCCGAGGACGGCGGTCTGGCCCGGGTCGCCGTGTTCGGCGAGGACATCACCGCCCTGGCCCAGGGCCAGGCCATCGCCGCTGGCGTGCGCTTTGCACGCGAGCTCGGCAACCTGCCCCCCAACCTGTGCACCCCGGCCTACCTGGCCGAGACCGCCGCCGCGTTCGCCAAGGGCGTGGACGGTGCCGAGGCCGAGATTCTCGACGAAACCCGCATGCAGGAACTGGGCATGGGATCGCTCCTGGCAGTGGCGCGCGGCTCGGCCAACCGCCCACGGCTGCTGGTGCTCAAGTGGAACGGCGGCGGCAGCGCCAAGCCCTACGTGCTGGTCGGCAAGGGCATCACCTTCGACACCGGCGGCGTCAACCTGAAGACCCAGGGCGGCATCGAGGAAATGAAATACGACATGTGCGGAGGCGCCAACGTCATCGGCACCTTCGTCGCCACCGCGACCGCACGCCTGCCGTTGAACCTGGTGGTGGTGGTGCCGGCGGTGGAAAACGCGATCGACGGCAACGCCTACCGCCCTTCGGACGTGATCACCAGCATGTCCGGCAAAACCATCGAGGTCGGCAACACCGACGCCGAAGGCCGCCTGATCCTGTGCGACGCGTTGACCTACGCCGAGCGCTTCAACCCCGAAGCACTGATCGACGTCGCCACGCTGACCGGCGCCTGCATGACCGCCCTGGGCCACCAGACCGCCGGCCTGATGAGCAAGCACGACGATCTGGCCGAGGAATTGCTGGCCGCCGGCGAACACGTCTTCGACCGTGCCTGGCGTCTGCCGCTGTGGGACGAATACCAAAGCCTGCTCGACTCCAGCTTCGCCGACGTCTACAACATCGGGGGCCGCTGGGCCGGCGCGATCACCGCCGGCTGCTTCCTGTCGCGCTTCACCGAAGGCCAGCGCTGGGCGCATCTGGACATCGCCGGCGTCGCCAGCGACGAAGGCAAGCGCGGCATGGCCACCGGTCGTCCGGTCGGGCTGTTGACGCAGTGGCTGCTGGACCGGACCGGCGGCGCCGGCGCGCGGAATCCGTGACCCCGGACTCGGTAAGGCAAGGCGTCGTCATGCCGTTCTTCCAGCCCAGGCTCGTCGTCAGCGCATTTCTCCCGGATTGCGGGAAGAACCCTCGGCGCCCCCGGATCCGCCTGCCGGGTCCCGGGTTGCGGGTCCCGGGCACCGGCTCCATCTGATGCGCGCCGACTTCTACCTGATCGCCAAGCCACGGTTCCTCAACGCGCCGCTGCGGCTGGTGTGCGAGCTGGCGCGCAAGGCCAACGACGCCAATCTGTGGACGCTGGTGCTGGCGCGCGACCTGGCCCAGGCCGAGGAACTGGACGAACTGCTGTGGGCCTTCGACGAGGAGGCCTACATCCCGCACCAGATCGCCGGTGCCGACGCGGACGAAGAAGAAGCGCAGGTACTGATCGCGCCTCCCGAGGTGGACGCCGCATCGCGACCACTGGTCATCAACCTGCGCGACGCGCCCTATCTGGGCACCTGCGAGCGCGTGCTGGAAGTCGTGCCGGCCGACCCATCCGCGCGCGAACCGCTGCGCGAGCGCTGGAAGCAATACAAAACGCAGGGTTACGCAGTCAACAAGTACGACATGTGACCGCGCCAGGCATGGCGGTTGGAAAGGCTGGAACGGTTTCCATCCACCTGTGCCGGTAGCTTCGCGCGACTCCCCCTTCCCTTCGAATACCCCACCGCGGTTTGCCATGACCACCCTCGCCTCCAGCTACGACCCCACGTCCTTCGAATCGCGCCTGTACGCCCAGTGGGAAGCAGCCGGCTATTTCGCGCCATCCGGGCGCGGCGCGCCGTACACGGTACTGCTGCCGCCACCGAACGTGACCGGCACGCTGCACATGGGTCACGCGTTCCAGCAAACGCTGATGGATGCGCTGGTGCGCTACCACCGCATGCGCGGCTTCGACACGCTGTGGCAAGTGGGCAGCGACCACGCCGGCATCGCCACGGAAATGGTGGTGTCGCGCAATCTCACGTTGGAAGGCAACGGCGACACCCGCGATTCGCTGGGCCGCGACGGTTTCATCGCCAAGGTGTGGGAGTGGAAGCAGCACTCCGGCGACACCATCGAGCGACAGATGCGCCGCCTGGGTACCTCGGCCGACTGGTCGCGCAGCACCTTCACCATGGATCCGCAGCCCTCGGCGGCGGTGATCGAGGCATTCGTGCGCTGGCACGAACAGGGGCTGATCTACCGCGGCCAACGTCTGGTCAACTGGGACCCGGTGCTGAAGACCGCGATCTCCGACCTGGAAGTGGAAAGCGTCGAGGAAGAGGGCTTTCTATGGTCGATCGCCTACGCACTGGAGGACGGCGCCAGCTACGAACACATCGAGCGCGACGCCGACGGCAACGAAATCCTGCGTGAAACCCGCGATTACTTGGTCGTGGCCACCACCCGCCCGGAAACCCTGCTCGGCGACACCGCCGTGATGGTGCATCCGGAAGACGCGCGTTACGCGCACCTGATCGGCAAGACGGTGACACTACCGCTGACTGGCCGCCGCGTGCCGGTGATCGGCGACGCCTACGTGGACCGGGCGTTCGGTACCGGCGTGGTCAAGGTGACGCCGGCGCACGACTTCAACGATTACCAGGTTGGCGTGCGGCATGGGTTGCCGATGATCAACCTTTTCACAAAGGATGCGAAGCTCAAATCCAGCGAATTGGATGACTTTACCTATACGGGGAAGCGTGCATCGAATTTCGCCCATGTGGATGTCTCCGACCAAGGCCCCCTCACCACTGAGCCGACGACATCGGTGATCCCTCAGAAATATCAGGGCCTGGACCGCTACGACGCACGCAAGGCAGTACTGGCCGATCTGGAAGAGCAGGGGCTCCTGGTAGAAACCAAACCGCACAAACTGCAAGTGCCGCGCGGCGACCGCACCGGGCAGGTGATCGAGCCTTACCTCACCGATCAATGGTTCGTGCGCATGGACGCACTGGCCAAGCGCGGCCTGGAATTGGTCGAATCCGGGCAGATTCAGTTCGTACCGCCGAACTGGATCAACACCTATCGCCACTGGATGGAGAACATCCAGGATTGGTGCATCAGCCGCCAACTGTGGTGGGGCCACCGCATTCCCGCCTGGTTCGACAATGCCGGCAACTGCTACGTCGCGCGCAACGAAGACGAGGCGCGAGCGCAGGCCGCCGCCAAGCATGGCGGCCAGGCACCCGCACTGCGCCAGGATCACGACGTGCTGGAAACCTGGTTCTCTTCGCAACTATGGCCATTCGCGACCATGGGCTGGCCGGATCCGCAGGCGATGGCCGAACGCGGCTTCGACCGCTACCTGCCATCCAGCGTGCTGGTCACCGGCTTCGACATCATTTTCTTCTGGGTGGCGCGGATGATCATGGCTACCGACAGCTTTACCGGCCACGTGCCATTCCGTGATGTTTACATCACCGGCCTGATCCGCGACAAGGATGGACAGAAAATGTCCAAGTCCAAGGGCAATGTGCTCGACCCACTGGACATTATCGACGGCATCCACATCGACGAGCTGGTCGCCAAGCGCACCACCGGGCTGATGCAGCCGCGCATGGCCGAGAAAATCGAGAAAGCCACACGCAAGGAATTCCCCACCGGCATCATCGCCCACGGTGCCGATGCGCTGCGCTTCACCATTGCCGCGCTGGCCAGCCACGGCCGCGACATCAAATTCGACCTGGGCCGCGCCGAGGGCTACAAAAACTTCTGCAACAAACTGTGGAATGCCAGCCGCTTCGTGCTGATGAATACGCAGCCCGAAGGTGCCGAGGACGCGACAGCGACAGCGACAAACGCATTACCTCGCGCCGAGATGGCGAACGCCGCGGACACCGCCTTGCATCGGGGCCTGGACAAGCACGCCCCCATCACCGATGCCGAAAAGTGGATCCTGCTGCGCTTGCAGGCAGTGACCGCCGAGGCACAGACGCATTTCGCCGCCTATCGCTTCGACCTGTTGGCGCAATGCTTGTACGAATTCGCCTGGAACGCGTTCTGCGATTGGTTCCTGGAACTGGCAAAACCCGCGCTGGCTGGCGAGGACGTATCCGCCGCCGAGAGCACCCGGCATACCCTGCTGCATGTGTTGGAAACGCTGCTGCGGCTGCTGCATCCGCTGACCCCCTTCGTCACCGAAGAACTCTGGTTGCAAGTGGCGCCACGCCTGGGCATGACCGCAGCGACCATCTCGCTGCAGCCATATCCGGACGCGGCCACGATGGACGTGTCCGCCTACGCGGGCGCTGCGGCAGATATCGAATGGCTGCAGGCCATGGTCTCGGCGCTGCGCCGGGTGCGCAGCGAACTGCAAGTGGCGCCATCGCGGCAAGTGCCGCTGCGCCTGCTGGCGGGCCTGCCGCAAGACCGCGCGCGGGTGCAGCGTTTCGCCGCGCAACTGCGCTTTTTGCTCAAACTCGACACGATCCAGTGGCTGGAAGATGGCGCACCAGTGCCGGCTTCTGCCGCGGCGATCGTCGGCGAACTGAAACTCCTGGTTCCACTGGAAGGCTTGGTCGACCTGGAGGCCGAACGCCTACGCCTGGACAAGGAAATCGCCCGGGTCGCCGCCGAAAAAGAGAAGAGCGAGGCCAAACTGGGCAAGTTCACCGACAAAGTGCCCGCCACGGTGATCGAGCAGGAGCGTCAACGCTTGATCGATTGGAGCGTGCAGCTCGAGGGTCTGCGCGAGCAGCGCGCCCGGCTGTGAACTGGCTGGAGACCCGGTTGCCGCCTCCACTGGTGATGGCGCTATGCGGTGTCATCGCCTGGGGATTATCTCGGATCGACGCAGGGCATGTATCACGCTTGGATGCCGGCATTATCGGCATCGTGATTGTCATGACGGGGGTGAGCTTCAATGTCGCTCCAAAGCGCGCGTTCCAGCGTGCCGGCACCACGATCAATCCGCTGCAACCGCAACGCGCCACGCACCTGGTGCAATCAGGTCTGCACCGGTGGTCGCGCAATCCCATGTACCTCGGCCATGCGCTGATTCTGCTTGAATCCTCGCGACAGCCGGCTCGAAAGTGCTGCCTTAGAGGGAACGAAAAAACGTCGACAGGCACATGCGGGCAACACGCAGCAACCGCCATGCAAAGGTGTTGAACAAAAACTCCACGCGATGCCCGCATCCATCCGGCGGCGATGCCGTCGTTCTATTAATCGCCCTTAATTAGGACATGCCTTCAAAGAACAACTCGATCGCCATCACCACAGCATCCTCGCGCCCCTGCGCGGCGGGGTAGTAGCGTGGGCGTCGACCGATCTCATTGAAACCTTCGCTGTGGTACAGCGCAATCGCGTTCAAGTTCGACGGACGCACTTCGAGGAACACGCGGCGCGCGCCCAAGTCGGCGCCATATTTGATCAACGCGCGTAGCAACAGGCGGCCATAGCCACGCGACTGCCGCTCCGGCGCCACGCAGACGTTGAGGATGTGCGCCTCGGCGGCGGCGACACTGATGACCCCATAGCCGACGATATCGCCCTGGTCTGTCAGGACCCAGCCCGGATAGCCCGCCTGCAAACAATCGCGGAAGATGCCACGGGTCCAGGGGAAGGGATAAGCTCGACGCTCGATCTCCATCACAGCATCCAGATCGGCCTCGCGCAACGTCCGCAGGTTGGCCGCAGACGACGACGGCCAACCCATCGCACTCATCGCGGTGCCCGCTTGCGTAGCGCGCGCAACTGCGGCCACAGCGCGCGCTTGGCCGCAGGATTGCCACGCAGTTGATCCAGCGGCCAAGTCGCCATCAAGGCCTGAGTGGCCGAATCGTTGGGATTGAGGCCGGAAGCGCGCAAGAGTGCGATCTGCAGACGGTCGGGCATGCGTCGCCCGCCGACACGGGCGACACCAGCGCTCGGCACTACACGGGCCGGTTCGGACAGTGCATCGGAGCTGGGCGCACGGCGACGCTCCTGGGATACAGCGGGCACCAGAGAGTCTGCTGGAGACTGCGAAAGCACTTGCATCGCCGCAGAAGACAGCGCCGATGCAGGCGGCTCGTCCAACGGCGATAGCTCCGCGACGGGCGCGGCATCAGCGCCGACATACAGCGTATGGCCCAAGGCCTGCAGCCAGCCAACCTGCTCGACAGACCACAACAGCGCGGGCCCGGACAGCGCGCTCATACGGCGTCCGGCACCTTACGGCAACGCCGCCACAACCACATACAAGGCCCAGACAGCGCATACAGCACAGCGATTGCCAGCAACGCGCGCGCCAAGTCGATCACCAACACCGCAATCAGTACCGGTGCCAATACCAGCATCAGAAACGGCACCCGATCGGTACGCCGGCCCTTCTCGCCAACGCCCTTGAAACTCCAGAAGCGGATGCGGCTGACCATCAGCAGGGCACCAATCACGGTCAATCCCAACGCCACGTAGCGCAGCTGGCCGCCATCCCAGCCCAACGCACCGTCTGCGAAAGACCACACGAACGCCATCATCAACCCCGCCGCCGCCGGACTGGCCAGGCCCACGAACCAGCGCTTATCGACGGTACCGGTCTGGGTATTGAAACGCGCCAGTCGCAATGCCGCGCAAGCGGCATACAAGAACGCCGCCGACCAACCGAGTCGCCCCATCATGCCGCCGTCGAACTTCAGCGCCGACAGCGACCAGTGGTACATCACCAGCGCCGGGGCCATACCGAAGCTGACCAGATCGGCCAACGAATCGTACTGCACGCCGAATTCACTGCTGGTGCCGGTCAACCGCGCCACCCGCCCGTCCAGGCCGTCCATCACCGCGGCCACGAATACCGCCACGCTGGCAGGCACGAAATCGCCATTGGCCGCGGCAATAATGGCGTAAAAACCGGAGAACAGGCCGGCGGTGGTGAACAGGTTCGGCAACAAATAAATGGCGCGCGAACGAGGAGGCTGTCGGGGGTGATCCATTCGTGCAGTTTAATCGACTTGCCAGGCGAGTCGGCGAATGCTGCAATCGGCACTTCGCCGCCGCGCCCTGGAGACCACGATGCGCGCCCTGCCCCGGTTTTTTTGCTGCCTGCCCCTGTTCGCCGCCAGTGGCATGCTCGGCGCCACCACGTTATACCAGTGGAAGGACGCGCAAGGCGTCACCCACTATGCGGAGGCGCCACCTCCAGGCGTCAAGTACCAAGAGCGACGGATCGACGCCCACGGCGATACCTCGGTCGATCCCCAGGCCGCCAGCCCAGCCGAGAACCCCAACTGCCTGATCGCGCGCAAGAACCTGGACATCCTCAACAAACCCGGCAAGATCACCACCGATAGCAAGGGCGATGGCAAACCGGACGGGGTACTGGACGAATCCCAGCGGGCCACGCAGAAGGCTCTGGCCGAGGCTGCGATCAAGGCCTACTGCACGCCGACCCCAGCGGCCAAGTAAAACCGCCCGCCACGGCAGCGCGGCGTGGGCCGCTCGCCCCACCCGCAGCACGCGCAATGACTGGCAAAATGGGCCCCCGCCGCTAGCGAAGCCCCCTCGATGCGCCTTTCCCAGTTTCACCTGCATACCACCAAGGAAACCCCCGCCGACGCCGAACTGGTCAGCCACAGGCTGATGCTACGTGCCGGCATGATCCGCAAGCTCGCCTCCGGCCTGTACACGTGGTCGCCACTGGGCCTGCGTGTGTTGCGCAAGGTGGAGACGGTGGTGCGCGAGGAAATGAACCGCGCCGGCGCCCTGGAGGTGGTGTTCCCGACCATCCAGCCACGCGAGCTGTGGGACGCGACCGGACGCTGGAAAAAATTCGGCGACCTGATGCTGCGGATACGCGACCGCAAGGAACAGGATTATTGCTATAGCCCTACCGCCGAGGAAGCCGCAGCCGATTTCGCCCGTCATGAACTGAACAGCTACAAACAGCTACCGGTCAACTTCTACCAGATCCAGAGCAAATTCCGCGATGAGATCCGGCCACGCTTCGGAGTCATGCGCGCGCGCGAATTCCTGATGAAGGACGCCTATTCGTTCCACTTGAGCGAGGAAGATCTGGCGCGCGAATACGAGAACATGAAAGCGGCCTACCACCGCATTTTTACCCGCCTGGGCTTGCAATTCCGCGCGGTGCAGGCCGATTCCGGCGACATCGGCGGCGACGCCTCGCAGGAATTCCACGTCCTGGCCGATTCTGGCGAGGATTCGCTGGCGTTCTCCACCGGCTCGGACTACGCGGCCAATGTGGAGACCGCCATCGCCGCCACGCCGCCGCCACGCGCGGCCGCCAGCGAGACACTGCATAAGGTCGCCACGCCCACGCAAAAAACCTGCGAAGAGGTCGCGCAGTTGCTCGGCATTCCCTTGCAGCGCACGGTCAAATCGGTGGCGGTGATGGCCGGCGATGTATTCGTGCTGGCGCTGGTGCGCGGCGACCATGCGGTCAACGAGATCAAACTGGGCAAGGTTCCCGGCCTGGCAGGCTATCGCATGGCCAACGAGGCCGAGATTCGCGCGCACCTGGGCAGCGAGCCGGGCTTCCTCGGCCCCATGGATCCACAGCGGCCGATCCGCGTGGTCGCCGACCGCGACGTGGCGGCCATGGCCGATTTCGTGGTCGGCGCCAACGCCGTCGGCTTCCACCTGACGGGGGTGAACTGGGGCCGCGACCTGCCGGAACCGGACACCGTCGCCGACGTGCGCAACGTGGTGGAAGGCGAACGCGCCCAGGATGGTGGCGAAATCCGCTTGGCACGCGGCATCGAGGTGGGCCACGTCTTCCAGCTCGGCAGGCAGTATGCACAGGCACTGGACGCCACCGTGCTGGACGAGAACGGCAAAACCGTGGCAATGGCGATGGGCTGTTATGGCATCGGCATTTCCCGCATCGTCGCCGCAGCAATCGAGCAGAACCACGACGCGGCGGGAATCCGCTGGCCGCAGCCAATGGCGCCGTGGGCAGTGGCGATCTGCGTGATCAACCCCAAGCAAGACCCCGCCATCGATGCCGCCGGCAACGCTCTGTTAGCCGAGCTGCAGCAAGCCGGACTGGAGGCGATACTGGACGACCGTGGCCTGCGCGCTGGAACGATGTTCGCTGATATCGAACTGATCGGGATTCCGCACCGGGTCGTGGTCTCAGAACGCGGATTGGCCGCTGGCACCTTCGAATATCGCGCACGCAGCGACGGAGAGCCGGAAAACCTGAACCATACCGCCTTGCTGGCAAAACTGCGGGGATGAACCAAAAGTTGCAGGGATGAACCAAAGGGGCCGGGAATATATCCCGGCCTTTTTTCCTTCCCCACATCCTTCACATCACGACGATCAAACCGCTGTATCACGGCCAAGCCGGACTCACCGATAAGGCCGCTGAGTACGATGGATATCACAAGATAAGCAGATCAGATCCCCCACAGCGGGCAATGACTGCTCACGCGAATAACCAGGGTATTTGTCAATTGCATAAAGCATGATTATGATTCGATCCCAGCCAGGGAATGGCAAATAGGCTATCCCATATATTTCCGGAGAAAAAATGACCATCGATCTCAGCGGCCTGTCGGCCAAGCAGTTGGGCGCACTCATCAAGACCGCCAAGAAACAGCAGTCCATCGTCGCCAAGCGCACGCCCATCCTCAAGGTCCGCGCCCAGTTGGCACGGCTGGCGAAGAGCCACGGTTACAGCCTCGATGAGATTTTTACTGGCGCCGTCACGACCGGGACGCGCGGTCCCAAGGTCGGCAAACCGGGGCCGAAGCCGGGCCGCAAGTTGGGCAAGGTGCCGCCGAAATATCGCAACCCGGCCAATACCAGCGAAACCTGGACCGGTCGCGGTAAGCAGCCGCGTTGGCTGGCCGATCTGGTAGCCAAAGGGAAAAAGGTCGAGGATTTCCTGATCGCCGGTGCCACCGCCAAGTCCACCGCGACCAAGAAAGGCGCCAAGAAGGTGGGCAAGCGTATCGTCAAGAAAGCAGGCAGGACAGCCGCTAAGAAAGCTTGAGTCGGAAGACCGACCAATCGAAAACGCCGGCATATGCCGGCGTTTTTTTATTGCCCCGCCAATGCAACGGCAGGCTGGATCACGCGATGTAATTCGGCGTCGGAGACGTTGCTCTTAACCATGCGAATGGGCTATTGCGCGCGTTGTCTGACGACCCCAGGCGACTACGCATTCACTGCGCAAGTACCTCACACGCGCTAAAGATTCTTGCGCGCCGGCACGAGCAGATTACCGAACAACAGGCCACCGACCAGGGCCATCACGATATTGGTCACGGTCAACAATGCCGACCTGCCACCGAGCACGTCCTGCTGCTGGACCAGGGTGAGCAATCCCCGCAGGCTGGCACTCCCGGGTACCAGCATGATGATGCCCGGCAATCGGATCAACGCACCGGGCCGGTGCAATAGCTGCCCAAACAAATTGCCGGCGGCGGTCAGCAGCATCGCCGACATGAAGATGCCAACCGGACTGCCCCAGGCATCCCCAGCAAAGCGTGCGATGGCATAACTGGTCACCGACGCCGCCATCGCATATGGATAATCGCGCGCACTGGCCTTGAACAGCAACGCGAACGCATACGCCGCGACCAGCAGCGAAGCGCCCTCCACCCAATCAGACTGGGGACGCAAGGCTCGCACCATCGGATGCAGCCCGAGCAACTGCGCCAGCGTCACCGCGCTCACCGCGCCCACGGCCAACTTGACCACCGTCGTGACCGCGCCGGCAAAGCGCGCCGTACCCGAGCCCCAATGCTGACTGGTCAATTCGTTGACGGCGTTGGTCAGCGCCATCCCGGGCAGCAACACCACCAGCGCGGCGATGATCACCGTATTGAGATTCAGCGGCGCGATAAAGGTCGCCACCAGGGTCGCAACGCAACCGGCCAGCAGCGCCGCCAGCGCGTCGTGCGCCTCTCGGGTTGCCGCCCGCTTGTCCGTGAAATGGCTGAGCAGACCGATCAGCAGCCCAGTGACCGCAGCGGTGGCGATATCCAGCCACGGCAGCCGCCATAACCCGGCCACGCTGCCGGCGGCCAGGCCGAAGCCGAGCACCTGCATCGCCATCCAGCCCCGCCCCGGCGGCTGGTCCAACTGGCGCAGCGCGGTGTGCCCCTGCGCCACGCTCATCCGCCCGCAGGCCACGTCATCGGCAATGCGGTCGGCAACGCTCAGCTTATGCAGGTCGTTGTCGCCCGGCGCCAGACGTACTACACGGGTGATATCGCTGGAACCGATCGCCTTGGTGGGGTCGCTGAAACTGAGGATCAGACCGGTGGGGTTGGACCAGGGTTCGCAGTCCACATCCAGTTGCTGCGACAACGCCACCACCGCCGCCTCCAGCCGCTGCGCCGTGGTGCCGTAAGAGTGCAGGCGCCCGGCGATCTCGGAGACGAAGGCGATGCGCTGCGCGTAGGTCGCGTTGGCGGAAGGGCTGATGAGCGGAGGAGCGGCTGGCATGTCGGCTAGTATGACGCGAACGCCGCTCCCAGCCACCTGTCACGCACAACCACATTGCGTGAGAGGCGAAACAGGTATGCTCGCGCAACTGACCTGCCCATGATCGAACCGCAACCGCCACAATTGCGCCAAGACGACCGAGACCCCTCGCGGGTGCGGCTGACCGGCAGTTGGACTCTTTCCACCGCTTTGGTCGCTTCCGAGGTACTACGCAGCATGCCAGCGGGGACGACCGGCATCGACGCCAGCGGCATCGCTCAATTGGATTCGGCTGGCGTCTTGCAACTGATCCGTTACGCAACACGCAATGGCATCGCCCAAGAGCGGCTGGATTTCCGCCAGGATCACCGCGCGCTGGTTTCGACCATCGAGGACGTCGCCGACGACCGCCCCAAGCGCAAGCGCGATTATGGCTTTGTCGCCGCACTGGAACGCCTTGGCTATACCGTGCATCGCAACGGCAAGGAAATCGTCGCACTGGTCGGCTTCCTCGGCGAAGTCCTGGTCAAGTTGTTGCGTCTGATGCACGCACCGAGACGTTTCCGGCTCACCTCCACCTTCCATCACATGGAACAGGTCGGCCTGGACGCGGTGCCATTGGTGGCCTTGTTGTCCTATCTGGTCGGCGCGGTGATTGCGTTCCTGGGCTCCACCGTTCTGCGCGACTTCGGCGCCGAGATCTACGTGGTGGAACTGGTCAGCATCGCATTCCTGCGCGAATTCGCGGTGCTGCTGACCGCCATCGTGCTGGCCGGACGCACCGCCAGCGCGTTCACCGCACAGATCGGCGCGATGAAAGCGCGCGAGGAGATCGACGCGATCCAGACCCTGGGACTGGACCCGATGGATCTGCTGGTGATTCCACGGCTGCTGGCACTGCTCGTGATGCTGCCCCTGCTGACCTTCGTGGCGATGATTGCCGGCCTGGCCGGCGGCGTCACCGTGGGCGCGTTCGACCTTGGCATTCCGCCGCAGATGTACCTGGCGCGCATGCACGACACCATCCATGTGCAGCACATGCTGGTCGGCCTGGCCAAAGCGCCGATCTTCGCGGTCGTGATCGGCCTGATCGGCTGCCTGGAAGGGCTGCGGGTGGAAGGCACCGCGCAATCGGTCGGCGAACGCACCACCTCAAGCGTGGTACAGACCATCTCACTGGTGATCATCCTCGACGCGTTCGCCGCGCTGTGGTTCATGAAAATGGGATGGTAATGATGAAGACCGCATTGGATAGCGAACCACATTGCGTGAGAGGCGAAACAGGTATGCTCGCGCAACTGACCTGCCCATGATCGAACCGCAACCGCCACAATTGCGCCAAGACGACCGAGACCCCTCGCGGGTGCGGCTGACCGGCAGTTGGACTCTTTCCACCGCTTTGGTCGCTTCCGAGGTACTACGCAGCATGCCAGCGGGGACGACCGGCATCGACGCCAGCGGCATCGCTCAATTGGATTCGGCTGGCGTCTTGCAACTGATCCGTTACGCAACACGCAATGGCATCGCCCAAGAGCGGCTGGATTTCCGCCAGGATCACCGCGCGCTGGTTTCGACCATCGAGGACGTCGCCGACGACCGCCCCAAGCGCAAGCGCGATTATGGCTTTGTCGCCGCACTGGAACGCCTTGGCTATACCGTGCATCGCAACGGCAAGGAAATCGTCGCACTGGTCGGCTTCCTCGGCGAAGTCCTGGTCAAGTTGTTGCGTCTGATGCACGCACCGAGACGTTTCCGGCTCACCTCCACCTTCCATCACATGGAACAGGTCGGCCTGGACGCGGTGCCATTGGTGGCCTTGTTGTCCTATCTGGTCGGCGCGGTGATTGCGTTCCTGGGCTCCACCGTTCTGCGCGACTTCGGCGCCGAGATCTACGTGGTGGAACTGGTCAGCATCGCATTCCTGCGCGAATTCGCGGTGCTGCTGACCGCCATCGTGCTGGCCGGACGCACCGCCAGCGCGTTCACCGCACAGATCGGCGCGATGAAAGCGCGCGAGGAGATCGACGCGATCCAGACCCTGGGACTGGACCCGATGGATCTGCTGGTGATTCCACGGCTGCTGGCACTGCTCGTGATGCTGCCCCTGCTGACCTTCGTGGCGATGATTGCCGGCCTGGCCGGCGGCGTCACCGTGGGCGCGTTCGACCTTGGCATTCCGCCGCAGATGTACCTGGCGCGCATGCACGACACCATCCATGTGCAGCACATGCTGGTCGGCCTGGCCAAAGCGCCGATCTTCGCGGTCGTGATCGGCCTGATCGGCTGCCTGGAAGGGCTGCGGGTGGAAGGCACCGCGCAATCGGTCGGCGAACGCACCACCTCAAGCGTGGTACAGACCATCTCACTGGTGATCATCCTCGACGCGTTCGCCGCGCTGTGGTTCATGAAAATGGGATGGTAATGATGAAGACCGCATTGGATAGCGAAAACCGCAACCGTATGCCGCACACGTCCGGTTCGGCGCCCGACCGCCAGGAGTGCGGAGCTTGAGCAACTCCCGCTCTCCCGAGGCAGCCGAGACATTCGCAATCTCGGTGCGTGGCCTGGTCAACCGGTTCGGCAACCAGACCGTGCACGAGGCACTGGATCTGGACGTACGTCGCGGCGAGATCCTCGGCGTCGTCGGCGGTTCGGGCACCGGCAAATCGGTATTGATGCGCACCATCCTCGGTCTGCGCCAAGCCGACGCCGGCACGATCCGCGTCCTGGGCGTGGACACCGACTCCGGTCGCCGCGAAGACCGACTGCACGTGGAGCGCAACACCGGCGTGCTGTTCCAGGATGGCGCCCTGTTTTCCTCGCTGAGCGTGGGCGAGAACGTACAAGTGCCGCTCAAGGAACATTTTGCCGAACTGCCCGACAGCTGGCACTACGAACTGGCGCTACTGAAGGTGAAATTGGCTGGCCTGCCCGCCGATGCGCTGAACAAACTCCCCTCGCAATTGTCCGGCGGCATGCGCAAACGCGCCGGACTGGCACGCGCGCTGGCACTCGACCCGCCGCTGTTATTCCTCGACGAACCCACCGCCGGGCTGGACCCGATCGGCGCGGCGGCGTTCGACCGCCTGATCCGCACCTTGCAAGAAGCGCTCGGCCTGACCGTCTTCCTGATCACCCACGATCTGGACACCTTGTACGCGATCTGCGACCGCGTCGCGGTGCTGGCCGATGGCAAGGTCATCGCCAACGCGCCCCTGGCCGAGATCGAGCAGGTGGACCACCCGTGGATACAGGACTATTTCCACGGCCCCCGTGCCCGCGCCGCGCGCGATGCCAAAACCCACTGGATCGAGAACACCTGAGTCATGGAAACCAAAGCCAATTACGTCCTGATCGGCGCCTTCACCATCGTGGTGGGAATCGCGCTGCTGCTGTTCGGGCTATGGGCCGCCAAATACTCGTCCGACCGCACATGGCAGGAATACCGCGTGGTGTTTCGCGAAGCGGTGACCGGCTTGTCGGTGGGCAGCCCGGTGCAATACAACGGCATCGCGGTCGGCTCGATCACCGAATTGACCCTGGCACCGAACGACCCACGCCAGGTCGTGGCACGCATCCGAGTGAACTCGACCACGCCGGTCAAGAGCGACACCCGCGCCAAACTGGGCATCACCAGCCTGACCGGTCCAACGATCATCCAACTCTCCGGGGGCACTCCCGAGGCGCCGAAGCTGACCGCGATCGACAACAACGATGCGCCGATCATCCAAACCACGCCGTCGGCGCTGCAGAACATTACCGATACCGCCAACCACATCGTCGAACGCCTCGACCAGGTGCTCAGCGACAGCAACGTGGCCAGCATCACCGCCACGCTGCACAACCTGGAGAAAATCAGTGGCGCACTGGCCGACCGCGACAATGGCGTGCAGTCGCTGATGCTCAGCGCACGCGATGCCACACGCCACCTCGATGAAACACTCAGCGTCCTGGGCGTGGACACCGACTCCGGTCGCCGCGAAGACCGACTGCACGTGGAGCGCAACACCGGCGTGCTGTTCCAGGATGGCGCCCTGTTTTCCTCGCTGAGCGTGGGCGAGAACGTACAAGTGCCGCTCAAGGAACATTTTGCCGAACTGCCCGACAGCTGGCACTACGAACTGGCGCTACTGAAGGTGAAATTGGCTGGCCTGCCCGCCGATGCGCTGAACAAACTCCCCTCGCAATTGTCCGGCGGCATGCGCAAACGCGCCGGACTGGCACGCGCGCTGGCACTCGACCCGCCGCTGTTATTCCTCGACGAACCCACCGCCGGGCTGGACCCGATCGGCGCGGCGGCGTTCGACCGCCTGATCCGCACCTTGCAAGAAGCGCTCGGCCTGACCGTCTTCCTGATCACCCACGATCTGGACACCTTGTACGCGATCTGCGACCGCGTCGCGGTGCTGGCCGATGGCAAGGTCATCGCCAACGCGCCCCTGGCCGAGATCGAGCAGGTGGACCACCCGTGGATACAGGACTATTTCCACGGCCCCCGTGCCCGCGCCGCGCGCGATGCCAAAACCCACTGGATCGAGAACACCTGAGTCATGGAAACCAAAGCCAATTACGTCCTGATCGGCGCCTTCACCATCGTGGTGGGAATCGCGCTGCTGCTGTTCGGGCTATGGGCCGCCAAATACTCGTCCGACCGCACATGGCAGGAATACCGCGTGGTGTTTCGCGAAGCGGTGACCGGCTTGTCGGTGGGCAGCCCGGTGCAATACAACGGCATCGCGGTCGGCTCGATCACCGAATTGACCCTGGCACCGAACGACCCACGCCAGGTCGTGGCACGCATCCGAGTGAACTCGACCACGCCGGTCAAGAGCGACACCCGCGCCAAACTGGGCATCACCAGCCTGACCGGTCCAACGATCATCCAACTCTCCGGGGGCACTCCCGAGGCGCCGAAGCTGACCGCGATCGACAACAACGATGCGCCGATCATCCAAACCACGCCGTCGGCGCTGCAGAACATTACCGATACCGCCAACCACATCGTCGAACGCCTCGACCAGGTGCTCAGCGACAGCAACGTGGCCAGCATCACCGCCACGCTGCACAACCTGGAGAAAATCAGTGGCGCACTGGCCGACCGCGACAATGGCGTGCAGTCGCTGATGCTCAGCGCACGCGATGCCACACGCCACCTCGATGAAACACTCAAGACCACCAACGGCACCATCCAGCACCTGGACCAGAATCTGGTCAAGCAATTGCCACCCCTGCTGCGCAAACTGGAAGACACGCTGAGCAAGCTGGATTCGGCCGCAGGCAATGCCAACAACATCCTCGGCGAGAACCGCTCGGCCATCAACAGCTTCGCCAACGACGGCCTGGGCCAACTCGGCCCGACGCTGACCGAGTTGCGCAGCCTGATCCGCGACCTGCGCCAAGTCAGCGACCGTTTGGAGAAAAATCCCGCGCGCTATCTGCTTGGTCGCGACAACCCCAAGGAGTTCAAGCCCAAATGAAGCCGATGCGCACCGTCTTGTTGCTCACCACTCAGACCCTGCTGCTCGCCGGTTGTTCACTGGCCGGCGGCCACAAGGAATCGGCCACGATCTATGCACCCGATGTGCGGGTGGCGGCGGATCCGGCATGGCCGCAGGTGACCTGGCAACTGGCGCTGACAAAACCCAGCGCGGCGCGGATGCTCGACAGCTCGCGTATCGCGGTGCGCCCCACGCCCGACGAATTGCAGGTCTACAGCGGGGTGAGTTGGGCGCAGCCCGCCACCGACATGCTCGAAGACACTTTGCTGCGTGCGTTCGAGGATTCCGGTCGCATCCCCGGCGTGGCCCGGCTCGGCAGCGGGATCGGCGCCGACTACAAACTGTTGCTGGACCTGCGCCGCTTCGAATCCGATTACGCCGGACACGCTGTCCCCGCGGCCACGATCGAACTCAACGTCAAACTGCTGCACAACGTCGACCAGCGCGTGGTCTCGTCGCACACGTTCCTGGTGACGCAAACCGCTGGCGGCACCGCCGAGGCACAGGTGGTCGACGCCTTCGGTCAGGCGCTGTCGCAGTTGAGCCGCGCGGTGGTCGGCTGGACCCTGCAACAGGGTCGGGCCGATGCAGCGCGTGCTGTGCCACCACCTACACGGCGATGATCGTACGGAACGTCAGGTTGATCCGCTCGCCGACCGGCCTGGCGGTACGTGGCAAGGCATGCCGGTACAGACGCTGCGTGTCCCCAGCCATGAGCAGCAATCCACCCGAACTCAACTCCAGCGCCCGACGTAACGTCGGCTCGCTGCGATGGCGCAACACAAAACGACGCGACGCGCCCAGGCTCAACGAGGCGATCAACGGATTCGGGCCAAGTTCCTTTTCGTCGTCGCTATGCCAGCCCATCGCGTCGCGGCCATTGCGATAGCGGTTGGCGAGCACGCTGTTGAAGGCCACCCCGGTTTCAGCCGTCAGGCGTTCGCGTAATGGCAACAGTACCGCGGGCCATGGATGCGGCGCGAAGCGGGTCCCCGAATAGCGGTAGCTCGCTTCCGGATCGCCGATCCAGCAACTCAACCGAGGCGAATCGACCAGCCGCCCGAACAGGTGGATGCGATGCACCTCCCACCTCACCTCCCCCAGTAACTGCGCAAATAGCAGCGCGGCTTCCTCGGGGGCCAACCAATCGGGCAACCAACGGATCTCGGCGCCTGGCAAGTGCAGTTCCATCGCACCACGCTAGCACGTCGCGCCCCAGGCATCGGCAGATGTTCGCCATTTGCCCCTTCACGCGCAAAGACTGAAAATGCCAGCGGCCAGAACACGCGAGCGGGAGCAAAACACGATGACGGGAACGCAGGGCGGCACCAGTGCGTCGGAGCCGGTGGAACGCGACGTCATGGAATACGACGTGGTCACCGTCGGCGCGGGCCCGGCCGGGCTGGCATTCGCCATCCGGCTCAAACAACTCAATCCCGAGATTTCGGTTTGCGTGATCGAGAAGGCCAGCACCGTGGGCGCGCAGATCCTGTCCGGCGCGGTGATCGAACCGGCGCCGCTGGACGCGCTGTTACCGGGCTGGCGCAATGCTCCACCGCCGATCTGCGTGCCAGCCGGCGAAGACGAATTCTGGTACCTGAGCAAAGACCGCGCGCACAAGTTCCCGATCGTGCCGCCGGGCATGCGCAACCACGGCAACTTCATCGTCAGCCTCGGCGCGCTATGCGCTTGGCTGGCGCCGCAGGCCGAAGCACTGGGCGTGGAGATTTATCCCGGTTTCGCCGCCGCCGATACCTTGCACGCCGATGACGGCAGCGTCATCGGCGTGCGTATCGGCGACATGGGCGTGGCCAGGGACGGCACGCACAAACCCGGCTATACCCCCGGCATCGACATCCGCGCCAAGGTCACGGTGCTGGCCGAAGGCGTGCGCGGGCATCTGACCAAGCGCCTGATTCAGCGTTTCGCGCTCGACGCCGGTCACGACCCACAAGCGTTCTCGATCGGCATCAAGGAACTTTGGCAACTACCGGCAGGCCGCGTCACCCCAGGCAAGATCGTGCACACGCTGGGCTGGCCGGCCGACAATACGACCTACGGCGGCAGCTTCCTGTATCACCTGGAACACGACCAGGTGGCGCTGGGTTACGTCAGCGGCTTGGATTACCGCGATCCCGACTACCAGCCGTGGGAGGCCTTCCAACAGTGGAAGAACCACCCCATGATGAAGCCATTGCTGGAAGGCGGCACGATTGTGTCGGCAGGCGCGCGCGCCATCGCCAGCGGCGGCTGGCAGTCACTGCCGAAGGTGGAGATGCCCGGCGCGCTGCTGATCGGCGACACCGCCGGGCTCCTCAACGTGCCCAAGATCAAGGGCACCCACCAGGCGATCCGCAGCGGCATGCTGGCCGCCGAACACCTGGCGACCGACGCGGCGTTGAATCCCACCGGCTTCGACGCCAAGTTGCGCAACTCGGCGGCGATGGCCGAACTGCGCCAGGTGCGCAACATCAAGCCGGGTTTCAAGAAGGGCCTGTGGTTCGGCTTGTTCAACGCGGCCTGGGAAACGCTGGTCAAGGGCGCCTCGCCATGGACGCTCAAAGTTGTTGCCGACTGGAAAACTCTGGACAGGTTGGGTGAACACACACAGCCCAAACGCGATTACGTGCAGCGCGAACTGGCGCCACGCGATCGCCTGCAGGGCGTTTACTTCGCCGCCACCGAGCACGAGGAGGACCAGCCCGTGCACCTGCGCGTGCGTGACCCGCAGATTTGCGTCACCCGTTGTACCGAAGAATATGGCAATCCTTGCACCCGATTCTGCCCAGCCTCGGTATACGAAATCGTCGACGACGCAGCCGGCAAGCGTTTGCAGATCAATGCCGCCAACTGCGTGCACTGCAAGACCTGCGACATCAAAGACCCCTACGCGATCATCGACTGGGTCACGCCGGAAGGCGGATCCGGCCCGAATTACCAGAATTTGTGAGCGCCACCTTGCTCGTACGCCTGAAGAGCGCACTGTATTTTTCGCTACGCGCCGGCTTTCGCGCCTTGCCGCTGACGCAGGGCCAGCGTGACCATTTACGCACGCGCTTCCTGGCCCGCTATGCGGACATGGTGCCACCACCGCCACGCGGCCGGCTGACGTCGGAGCACAGCGAACGCAGGCCGCGGGCACGCGCCGACGAGCGCGCGATCGGCCATGTGCCGCACCGCGATGCACCGTTGCCCGCGCCGCTACCAGCCACCGTGGTGGCGTTCTACTTGCCGCAATTCCATCCGATTCCGGAGAACGACGCCTGGTGGGGCGCTGGCTTCACCGAGTGGCGTAATGTCACCCGCGCACTGCCGCAATTCGAAGGGCATGCCCAGCCACGCCTGCCCGCGGACCTGGGCTTCTACGACCTGCGCAATCCGCACAGCATGCGGCAACAGGTACAACTGGCAAAACAGTACGGGATCGGCGCGTTCTGTTTCTATTTCTACTGGTTCGGCGGCAAGACCCTGCTGGAGACACCACTGCGACACTGGTTGCGCGACCCAACGCTAGATCTGCCGTTCTGCCTGTGCTGGGCCAACGAACAATGGTCGCGGCGCTGGGATGGTCGCGGCGAAGACGTGTTGATGGCGCAAGCACACAGCCCACAAGACGATCTGAACTTCATCGCCCATGTCGCCGAGTACCTGCGCGACCCGCGCTGCCTGCGCGTGGATGGACGCCCCATGCTGCTGGTCTACCGCCCGCACATGCTGCCGGAACCGAAGGCGACAACGACACGTTGGCGCGACTGGTGCCGCGAGAACGGCATTGGCGAACTCCATCTCGCCTACGTACAAGGCTTCGAACGGCCAGATCCGCGCACCATCGGGTTCGACGCCGCAGTCGAGTTTCCACCGAATATGAGCAATCCCCGCTCGCTGGCCGCCGCCCAGCAGTTGCTCAATCCCGACTACGCCGGCAACGTGCTGGATTGGCGCGAACTGGCCGCAGAGATCAGTGCGCGCCCAATGCCCGACTATCCGATGTATCCAGGGGTCAACCCGGGTTGGGATAATGAAGCCCGCCGCCCGGGCAAAGGCCGGGTGTATCTGCACGCTTCGCCGCGCGGCTACGAAGACTGGCTGCGCGCCACCATCCATACCCGACTGCAAGGACGCCGCGCCGAACAGCGCCTGGTGTTCGTCAATGCCTGGAACGAGTGGGCCGAAGGTGCCGTACTGGAGCCGGACACGCGCCTGGGCCACGCCTACCTCGATGCCACCCGCCGCGCACTGTCGCCGGCGCGGGTACGCGAAGCAACGGCACAGCCGCACGCCATCGTGCATGCCTGGTATCCCGACGTGCTGCCCGAACTGCTGAACCCGCTCGCAGCGAGCGCACTACCGTGGCGCTTGCTGGTGACTACCTCGCCCGATCAGGCCAGTGCCGTGCAGGCACAGTTACGCGATTGCGCCTTCCCCTACGAAGTGATGGTGCTAGAGAACCGTGGACGCGACATCCTGCCGTTCCTGCACGCGGCCGAACGGCTGTTGCAAGATGGTGTGGACGTCGTGCTGAAACTCCATACCAAACGCAGCACGCATCTGCACAACGGCGATGCCTGGCGCAACGAACTGCTACAGCGCCTGACAGGCGCAGACCGCGCTGTACGTATCCTTGAAGCCTTCGCGCGGGATCCGATGCTCGGCTTGGTCGCTCCCGAAGGCCACCTACTGCCGCTTGCCGACTTCTGGGGCGGCAATCGCATGGCGGTAGATTATTTATTACGTCGGACCGGCAACACCGATGTGTGCCTGGACGAGGCGCACTTCATTTCAGGCAGCATGTTCTGGGTGCGCCTGCACGCGCTGCGGCCACTGTTGGATAGTCACCTGTCCCCATCAGAGTTCGAACTGGAGCAAGGGCAAATCGACGGCACCCTGGCGCATGCGACGGAACGCCTCACCGCACTGCTGGCACAACACTATGGCTATCGCGTGGCGACCGCCGCAGAATTGATCGGCGAGCCGAGTCCGCACCGCACGCACTATGCCTACGCGCAACGCGGGAACTGAGCTGAAGGTGCCGCCTAACTTCGCCGGAACGGCACCCCGGTGTTGGCAATCAACTCCGCCTCGTCCACACCCTCGGCGATCTCCACCAGCACCAATCCGTCTATCGTCACATCGAACACCGCCAGGTCGGTGATGATGCGGTCGACCACGCCGACGCCAGTCAGTGGCAGGTCGCAAGTCGGCAGGATCTTGTGGCTGCCATCCTTGGCCACGTGTTCCATCAACACCACCACGCGCTTGACCCCCGCTACCAAGTCCATCGCCCCGCCCATCCCTTTGACCATCTTGCCCGGCACCATCCAGTTGGCAAGATCGCCGCGTGCGCTGACCTGCATCGCGCCGAGGATCGCCAGATCGATATGGCCACCACGAATCATCGCGAAGGAATCGTGGCTGCCGAAATAGCTGGCGCCAGGCCGTGCGGTGACGGTTTGCTTGCCCGCGTTGATCAGGTCCGCATCCACTTCGTCCTCGCTCGGGAACGGGCCGATGCCGAGTAGACCGTTCTCCGATTGCAACCACACCTCCATGCCCTCGGGGATGTGGTTGGCGACCAGCGTCGGCAGACCGATCCCAAGGTTTACGTAGGCACCGTCGGTGAGTTCGCGGGCGGCGCGCTGCGCCATGTCGTCGCGGGTCCAGGCCATGTCAAGCCTCCTTCTGGCGCAGGGTGCGCTGTTCGATGCGTTTTTCCGGATGCCCGTTGTGCACGATGCGGTCCACATAGATGCCCGGCAGATGCACCTGATCGGGATCGATGCTGCCGATCTCCACCACCTGCTCGACCTCGGCGATGCAGACCTTGCCGGCCATCGCGCAGGCAGGATTGAAGTTGCGCGCGGTCTTGCGGAACACCAGGTTGCCGGCAGCATCGGCCTTCCATGCCTTGACCAGGGCCACGTCGGCGCGCAGCGCGGTTTCCAGCACATAATGCTTGCCATCGAATTCGCGCGTCTCCTTGCCTTCGGCAACCAAGGTGCCATAGCCGGTGGCGGTGAAGAACGCGGGAATGCCAGCACCGCCAGCGCGCAGGCGCTCGGCCAGGGTTCCTTGGGGATTGAATTCCAACTCCAACTCGCCGGCCAGGTATTGGCGTTCGAATTCCTTGTTCTCGCCCACATAAGACGAGATCATCTTGCGGATCTGCCGAGTCGCCAGCAGTTGGCCCAGCCCGAAACCGTCGACGCCGGCATTATTGGAGATCACCGTGAGTCCACACACGCCGCTATCGCGCAATGCGGCAATCAATGCCTCGGGGATACCGCACAGACCGAAGCCGCCGACCGCCAGGGTCTGACCATCGGCCACCACATCGGCCAGCGCCGTGGCCGCATCGGGGAAACGCTTGCCGCGCGGCCCGGTCGCCCGCAGAGAGGTATCGCCCATTCGTCAGCTCCGCATTGGAATGTCAGTGGGTAGTTTAAAGCGCGTGCTGCACGTTGGAGTGAGCGCCGCAACGAGCGATTAAGCGCCGGAACGTTACAATCTCCTCTCTAATATTACTCAGGATCTTCCTCACATGTCGCTTCCCGCATTCAAGGCCTACGACATCCGTGGTCGCGTACCCGACGAACTGAACGAGGACCTGGCGCGCCGCATCGGCGTGGCATTGGCAGGACAGTTGCAGAGCGGGCCGGTGGTGGTAGGGCACGATGTGCGCCTGGCGAGCCCGTCGCTGCAGGCGGCACTGTCCGCAGGCCTGCGCGCCAGCGGCCGCGAGGTGATCGATATCGGCCTGTGCGGCACCGAGGAAGTCTATTTCCAGACCGAGCACCTGCAGGCCGCTGGCGGCGTGATGGTCACCGCCAGCCACAACCCAATGGACTACAACGGCATGAAGCTGGTGCGCGAGCACGCGCGTCCGATCAGTTCCGACACCGGTCTGTTCGCCATCCGCGATACCGTGGCCGCCGACACCGCACCTGCTGGCACGCCGACTGCCGCCGAGCACCACAACCCGGACAAGTCCGCCTACATCGCGCACCTGCTCAGCTACGTCGACCGCACCTCGCTCAAACCCTTGAAGCTGGTGGTCAACGCCGGCAACGGCGGCGCCGGTGCCATTGTCGATCTGCTGGCGCCGCATCTCCCATTCGAATTCGTCCGCGTGTTTCACGAACCGGACGGCAATTTTCCCAACGGCATTCCCAACCCGCTGCTGTCGGAAAACCGCGCCGCCACCGCCAACGCGGTCAAACAGCACGGTGCGGATTTCGGCATCGCCTGGGATGGTGATTTCGACCGCTGTTTCTTCTTCGACGCAAATGGCCGCTTCATCGAAGGCTACTATTTGGTGGGCCTGCTGGCGCAGGCGATCCTGGCCAAGCAGCCCGGCGGCAAGATCGTGCACGACCCACGCCTGACCTGGAACACGATCGAAATGGTCGAGAACGCCGGCGGTATCCCGGTACTGTGCAAGAGCGGGCACGCCTTCATCAAAGAGAAGATGCGCAGCGAAAATGCCGTGTACGGCGGCGAGATGAGTGCGCATCATTATTTCCGCGAGTTCGCCTACGCCGACTCGGGCATGATCCCATGGCTGCTCATCGCCGAACTGGTGTCGCAATCGGGACGTTCACTGGCCGACTTGGTCGAAGCGCGGATGCAGAAGTTCCCGTGCAGCGGTGAGATCAACTTCAAAGTCGCCGATGCCAAAGCGTCCGTGGCGCGGGTGATGCAGCACTACGCGGCGCAGTCGCCCGCGCTGGATTACACCGACGGCGTCAGCGCCGAATTCGCGCAATGGCGTTTCAACCTGCGCAGCTCCAATACCGAACCACTGCTGCGGCTGAACGTGGAAACACGCGGCGATGCAGTGCTGCTGGAACAACGCACGCGGGAAATTTCCGCTCTATTGAACGCCTGATCGTGAATTCTTCTTCGCACAAATCCTTCAACGTCCACATGGAATTTCTCTGTTCATGAGCGATATTCTCCCCATCATCCTGTCCGGTGGTTCCGGCACCCGCCTGTGGCCACTGTCGCGCGAGACCTATCCCAAGCAGTTCCTGCCCTTGGTCGGGGACAGCAGCATGCTGCAATCGACCTGGCTGCGCGCCGCCCCGATTGCCGATCACTCGCCCATCGTGGTCGCCAACGAAGAACATCGTTTCATCGTCGCCGAGCAGTTGCAGCAACTCGGGGTCAAGCCGGGAGCGATCCTGCTCGAACCCAAGGGTCGCAACACCGCGCCCGCCATTGCGGTGGCCGCACTGGAAGCGATACGTAATGGCAGCGATCCGCTGCTGCTGGTACTGCCGTCGGACCATGTGATCCTGGACGAAGCCGCGTTCCAGACAGCCGTAAGAAGCGCTGCCACCGCAGCGACAGCCGGCAAGTTAGTCACGTTCGGAATCCAGCCGACTGCACCGGAAACCGGCTACGGCTACATCAAGGCCGCTGCCGGCGATGGCGCCCGTGCGGTGGAACGTTTCGTCGAGAAGCCCGATCTGGCTACGGCACAGGGTTATCTGGCTTCGGGCCAATACTACTGGAACAGCGGCATGTTCCTGTTCCGCGCCTCGCGTTATCTGGAAGAACTCCGGCGTTTCCAACCAGCCATCACCGATGCGTGCGACAAGGCATGGCAAACAGCCAAGCGCGACACCGACTTCATTCGTCTGGAAAAAGATGCGTTCACCGCCAGCCCATCCGACTCCATCGACTACGCGGTGATGGAAAAGACCGCGGACGCGGTCGTAGTGCCGCTCGACGCCAAGTGGAGCGACGTGGGTTCTTGGTCCGCGTTGCTGGAGGTGTCGCCGCGCGACGGCAACGGCAACGCACACCACGGCGACGTGATCGAAATCGACTGCCGCAACACCTATGCCTACGGCAGGCGATTGATCGCCATGGTCGGGCTGCAGGACGTGGTCGTGGTGGAGACCGACGACGCGGTGCTGGTCGGGCATCGCGAACGCATCCAGGAGGTCAAGGACATCGTGGGCAGGATCAAGGCCAGTGGGCGCACCGAAGCGACCTGGCACCGCAAGGTCTATCGGCCATGGGGCGCCTACGATTCCATCGACAACGGCCAGCGCTTTCAGGTCAAGCGCATCACGGTCAAGCCAGGTGCGACGCTGAGCCTGCAGATGCATCACCACCGCGCCGAACATTGGATCGTGGTCAGCGGCACGGCCGAGGTGACGCGTGGCGAGGAGGTGCTGTTGCTCACCGAAAACCAGAGCACCTACATCCCGTTGGGCGTGACCCATCGGCTGAAGAATCCGGGCAAGTTGCCACTGGAATTGATCGAAGTGCAGTCGGGCAGCTATCTGGGCGAAGACGACATCGTGCGTTTCGAGGATACCTACGGGCGCACCTGAGCCGGATGCCCCCTTGAACGCAAAGAGCCGGGCATCGCCCGGCTCTTTGGTTTTTCCACTCGCGCATGCGGCGTGCTAGGCGGCGGACGCCTGTGCTGCGAGTTCGCCGATCACCTGGCGCAGACCGTCGCGCCACTGCGGCAGTTCCAGCGAAAAATCGCACTGCAGCTTGGACACATCAAGACGCGAATAGGCCGGACGTTTGGCAGGCGTCGGGTACTCCGTGGTGGCGATGGGCAGCACGTGCGGCGCACGCGGCAGCAAACCTGCCGCCACCGCATCGGCAAAGATCGCCTCGGCGAAACCATACCAGGTGGTCTCGCCAGCCGCGGTCAGATGCCAAGTGCCGGATGGCAGCGTCGCACGCTGTGCCAGTGCGTGCGCGGTGACCTGCGCGATCAACGCCGCTGGCGTCGGCGTGCCGACTTGGTCGGCGACCACGCGCAATTCATCGCGCTCGACACCTACTCGCAGCATGGTGCGCAGGAAGTTGTGTCCATGCGCGGCATACACCCAGGCGGTGCGGAAAATCAGGTGATGCGCGCCAGAGGCGCGGATCGCCTCCTCGCCCGCCAGCTTGGTCGCGCCGTACACGCCCAACGGCGCGGTCGGCGCATCTTCGCGATAGGGCCGCGTGCCCTGGCCGTCGAACACGTAATCGGTGGAGTAATGCACCAGCGGCACGCCATGCGCCGCGCACCAGTGCGCGATGATCCCAGGCGATTGGGCATTGGCACGATGTGCCGCGTCGGTATCCTGCTCGGCGCGATCCACCGCCGTATAGGCCGCCGCGTTGACGACGACCGATGGCTGCAGACGATCCAGTAATCCGCCAAGATCGTGTGGTCGATCGAAATCGGCACGCTCGCAGGCGCGGCCATCGGGCAATCGACCGCTGCGGGTGGTCGCCGACACGGGCCCCTGCGTCGCCAGCACGCGCAGCAGTTCCTGCCCGACCTGACCGTTGGCGCCGAATACAAGCGCCGTCATGGCCAATAGACCGGCAGGCGCTCGACGGGGATTTCGGCCAGACACGGCGCAACGGCATCCTTCTGCGATAACACCGGCGCGCTGATCGGCCAGTCCACCGCGATGGCCGGGTCGTCCCAGCGCACCCCCGCATCGGCTTCCTTGACATACACGTCGGTACACAGATAGCTGAACACCGCGCGTTCGGAAAGCACGGCGAAACCGTGGGCAAAACCTTCCGGAATCCAGAACTGTCGCTTGTTCTCCGCGCTCAGCACCGCCGCCACCCAGCGCCCGAAATGCGGCGAACCATGGCGGATATCCACGGCGACATCGTAGACCTCCCCCTCCAGCACACTGACCAGCTTGCCCTGTGGCCGCGGCCATTGGTAATGCAAACCGCGCAACACCCCCTTGGCGGAAGTGGAGACATTGCTCTGTACGAAGTGGGTGGGGAGTGCATGTTGACCGAAACGTTCGGCATTCCACGTCTCGAAAAAGTAGCCACGCGCGTCGCCGAACACCGCCGGCTCGATCGCCATGCAACCGGGCAGACAGACTGGTTTCAATCACTTTCACGGAACGATTCCTCTGACAGCCAGTTCATGCAGGTATTTGCCGTAGTTGTTTTTCAGCAGTGGAGCGGCAAGCTTCTCCAGCTGCGCCGCGTCGATCCAGCCCTGCCCGAACGCGATCTCTTCCGGGCAGCACACTTGCAAACCTTGCCGCGCCTGGATGGTCTCGATGAAGTTGGACGCTTCGTGCAGCGACTGATGGGTGCCTGTATCCAGCCAGGCGTAGCCACGCCCCAATGCTTCCAGATGCAGTTCGCCGGCCTCCAGGTAACGGCGATTGAGATCGGTGATCTCCAGTTCGCCACGCGGCGACGGCTTCAGTTCCGCCGCATGATCGCTGGCTTGACCATCGTAGAAATACAGCCCGGTCACGGCATAGTTGGAGCGCGGCTTGAGCGGCTTCTCCTCCAGATCGACAACCTTGCCGGATGCATCGAACGCGGCGACACCATAGCGCCCGGGATCGTTGACCCAGTAGCCGAAGACGGTGGCGCCGCGTTGCCGCGCATCGGCGCGACGCAAGGTCTCGGTAAGACCATGACCATGAAAGATATTGTCGCCCAACACCAGGCAACTCGGCTTTCCGGCAACGAAATCGCGCCCGATCAGATACGCTTGCGCCAATCCATCCGGACTCGGTTGCACCGCGTAGGCGATGTTCATTCCCCACTGCGCACCATCGCCGAGCAACGCGTGGAATAGCGCCTGCTCGTGTGGCGTATTGATAATCAGCACCTCGCGAATCCCAGCCAGCATCAGCACACTGAGCGGGTAATAGATCATCGGTTTGTCGTAAACAGGCAGCAGCTGCTTGCTCACGCCTTTGGTGATCGGATAAAGCCGCGTACCGGAGCCGCCTGCGAGAATAATGCCCTTGCGTTGCGTCATGAGGTCTTTCCTTTGAATGTCAGCACCGCCCAAGCGGCACGCACGTTGCGAGGGACGCGAGTTATGCCGCCGTCCCGATCCGTTCCAGGCGATAACTGCCGTCGAGTACGCCCTGCACCCAATCCTGATGGTGCAAGTACCAGTCCACGGTAATCGCAATGCCTTGCTCGAAGCTGTACGTCGGCTCCCAGCCCAGTTCGTCCTTCAACTTGGACGCATCGATCGCGTAGCGTCGGTCGTGACCCGGCCGATCGGCGACGTGGGTGATCTGACTGGCGCGGGGTTTGCCGTCCTCGCGCGGACGCCGCGCGTCCAGCAGTGCGCAGATTGCCTGCACCACCTCGATATTCTGCTTCTCGGCGTTACCACCGACGTTGTAGGTCTCGCCGACCTTGCCCTTGGCCAGCACGGTGCGAATCGCTTCGCAGTGGTCGCCGACGAACAACCAATCGCGCACCTGCTTGCCATCGCCATAGACCGGCAGCGGTTCGCCGGCCAGCGCCTTGGCGATCACCAGCGGGATGAGTTTCTCCGGGAAGTGATACGGGCCGTAATTGTTGGAGCAGTTGGTGGTCAGCACCGGCAACCCATAGGTGTGGTGGAACGCACGCACCAGGTGATCGGAAGCGGCCTTGGACGCGGAATATGGCGAGTTCGGCGCATATGGTGTGGTTTCGGTGAACTTGCCGGTCTCACCGAGCGTGCCGTACACCTCGTCGGTGGACACATGCAGGAAGCGGAAACCTTCGCGGCGTGTGTCCGGCAAGGCTTTCCAGTAATCGCGCACCGCTTCCAGCAGGCCAAGCGTGCCGACGACATTGGTCTGGATGAACGCTCCCGGGCCATCGATCGAACGGTCCACATGGCTTTCGGCAGCGAAGTTGACCACCGCATCAGGCTGATGCTCGGTCAGCAGCCGGGTCACCAGCGCGCGGTCACCGATATCCCCGTGCGCGAAGACATGATCCGGATTCTCCTGCAGCACAGCCAAGGTGTGCAGATTGCCTGCATACGTCAACGCGTCCAGGTTGATCACGCGCACGCCGCGCGCCACCGCCTCGAGCACGAAATTGCCGCCGATGAAACCGGCACCGCCGGTCACGAGCCAAGTCGCCACTGTTGTGTCTCTCCTGATCGGACGCCATCGGCACCCAATGCCCAAACCCCACAGAATATACGCTTTATATGAACCGGTCGTGGTCGCCGCACGGGGCGATCGCGGCCCGCTGATTGCGCCCTCCATACGCCATCGCATGGCAGCCCGCGCCCGGTTAGAATCTTCCGACTGCCCCGCGCCTGCCGTTGCGGCCGAGGCTTCCCGCACTACTGAAGGATCACGTACACGATGAAAATCCTCGTCGCCTACAAGCGCGTGGTGGACTACAACGTCCGCATCCAGGTCAAACCGGACGGCTCCGGCGTGGTCACCGAGGGCGTCAAGCTCTCCGCCAATCCATTCGACGAGATCGCCCTGGAAGAGGCGCTGCGCCTACGCGACGCCGGCATCGCCAGCGAGGTGGTGGTCGCCACCATCGCGCCGGCCGACGCCGCCGCGCACCTGCGCAACGGCCTGGCGATGGGTGCCAACCGCGCCATCCACGTGGTGACCGACGCCGCGATCCAGCCGCTGACCGCCGCACGCACCTTGCTCAAGCTGGTCGAGCAGGAGCAGCCGGATCTGGTGATCCTCGGCAAACAGGCGATCGACGACGATGCCAACCAGACCGGGCAGATGCTGGCCACACTGTGGGGCCGACCACAGGCCACCTTCGCCAGCAAGCTGGTCGTGGCCGACGGCAAGGCCACGGTGACCCGCGAGGTCGATGCCGGCCTGGAAACAGTGGAAGTGGATCTGCCGGCGGTGATCACCACCGACCTGCGCCTGAACGAACCACGCTTCATCAAACTGCCGGACATCATGAAGGCTGGTTTCAATCACTTTCACGGAACGATTCCTCTGACAGCCAGTTCATGCAGGTATTTGCCGTAGTTGTTTTTCAGCAGTGGAGCGGCAAGCTTCTCCAGCTGCGCCGCGTCGATCCAGCCCTGCCCGAACGCGATCTCTTCCGGGCAGCACACTTGCAAACCTTGCCGCGCCTGGATGGTCTCGATGAAGTTGGACGCTTCGTGCAGCGACTGATGGGTGCCTGTATCCAGCCAGGCGTAGCCACGCCCCAATGCTTCCAGATGCAGTTCGCCGGCCTCCAGGTAACGGCGATTGAGATCGGTGATCTCCAGTTCGCCACGCGGCGACGGCTTCAGTTCCGCCGCATGATCGCTGGCTTGACCATCGTAGAAATACAGCCCGGTCACGGCATAGTTGGAGCGCGGCTTGAGCGGCTTCTCCTCCAGATCGACAACCTTGCCGGATGCATCGAACGCGGCGACACCATAGCGCCCGGGATCGTTGACCCAGTAGCCGAAGACGGTGGCGCCGCGTTGCCGCGCATCGGCGCGACGCAAGGTCTCGGTAAGACCATGACCATGAAAGATATTGTCGCCCAACACCAGGCAACTCGGCTTTCCGGCAACGAAATCGCGCCCGATCAGATACGCTTGCGCCAATCCATCCGGACTCGGTTGCACCGCGTAGGCGATGTTCATTCCCCACTGCGCACCATCGCCGAGCAACGCGTGGAATAGCGCCTGCTCGTGTGGCGTATTGATAATCAGCACCTCGCGAATCCCAGCCAGCATCAGCACACTGAGCGGGTAATAGATCATCGGTTTGTCGTAAACAGGCAGCAGCTGCTTGCTCACGCCTTTGGTGATCGGATAAAGCCGCGTACCGGAGCCGCCTGCGAGAATAATGCCCTTGCGTTGCGTCATGAGGTCTTTCCTTTGAATGTCAGCACCGCCCAAGCGGCACGCACGTTGCGAGGGACGCGAGTTATGCCGCCGTCCCGATCCGTTCCAGGCGATAACTGCCGTCGAGTACGCCCTGCACCCAATCCTGATGGTGCAAGTACCAGTCCACGGTAATCGCAATGCCTTGCTCGAAGCTGTACGTCGGCTCCCAGCCCAGTTCGTCCTTCAACTTGGACGCATCGATCGCGTAGCGTCGGTCGTGACCCGGCCGATCGGCGACGTGGGTGATCTGACTGGCGCGGGGTTTGCCGTCCTCGCGCGGACGCCGCGCGTCCAGCAGTGCGCAGATTGCCTGCACCACCTCGATATTCTGCTTCTCGGCGTTACCACCGACGTTGTAGGTCTCGCCGACCTTGCCCTTGGCCAGCACGGTGCGAATCGCTTCGCAGTGGTCGCCGACGAACAACCAATCGCGCACCTGCTTGCCATCGCCATAGACCGGCAGCGGTTCGCCGGCCAGCGCCTTGGCGATCACCAGCGGGATGAGTTTCTCCGGGAAGTGATACGGGCCGTAATTGTTGGAGCAGTTGGTGGTCAGCACCGGCAACCCATAGGTGTGGTGGAACGCACGCACCAGGTGATCGGAAGCGGCCTTGGACGCGGAATATGGCGAGTTCGGCGCATATGGTGTGGTTTCGGTGAACTTGCCGGTCTCACCGAGCGTGCCGTACACCTCGTCGGTGGACACATGCAGGAAGCGGAAACCTTCGCGGCGTGTGTCCGGCAAGGCTTTCCAGTAATCGCGCACCGCTTCCAGCAGGCCAAGCGTGCCGACGACATTGGTCTGGATGAACGCTCCCGGGCCATCGATCGAACGGTCCACATGGCTTTCGGCAGCGAAGTTGACCACCGCATCAGGCTGATGCTCGGTCAGCAGCCGGGTCACCAGCGCGCGGTCACCGATATCCCCGTGCGCGAAGACATGATCCGGATTCTCCTGCAGCACAGCCAAGGTGTGCAGATTGCCTGCATACGTCAACGCGTCCAGGTTGATCACGCGCACGCCGCGCGCCACCGCCTCGAGCACGAAATTGCCGCCGATGAAACCGGCACCGCCGGTCACGAGCCAAGTCGCCACTGTTGTGTCTCTCCTGATCGGACGCCATCGGCACCCAATGCCCAAACCCCACAGAATATACGCTTTATATGAACCGGTCGTGGTCGCCGCACGGGGCGATCGCGGCCCGCTGATTGCGCCCTCCATACGCCATCGCATGGCAGCCCGCGCCCGGTTAGAATCTTCCGACTGCCCCGCGCCTGCCGTTGCGGCCGAGGCTTCCCGCACTACTGAAGGATCACGTACACGATGAAAATCCTCGTCGCCTACAAGCGCGTGGTGGACTACAACGTCCGCATCCAGGTCAAACCGGACGGCTCCGGCGTGGTCACCGAGGGCGTCAAGCTCTCCGCCAATCCATTCGACGAGATCGCCCTGGAAGAGGCGCTGCGCCTACGCGACGCCGGCATCGCCAGCGAGGTGGTGGTCGCCACCATCGCGCCGGCCGACGCCGCCGCGCACCTGCGCAACGGCCTGGCGATGGGTGCCAACCGCGCCATCCACGTGGTGACCGACGCCGCGATCCAGCCGCTGACCGCCGCACGCACCTTGCTCAAGCTGGTCGAGCAGGAGCAGCCGGATCTGGTGATCCTCGGCAAACAGGCGATCGACGACGATGCCAACCAGACCGGGCAGATGCTGGCCACACTGTGGGGCCGACCACAGGCCACCTTCGCCAGCAAGCTGGTCGTGGCCGACGGCAAGGCCACGGTGACCCGCGAGGTCGATGCCGGCCTGGAAACAGTGGAAGTGGATCTGCCGGCGGTGATCACCACCGACCTGCGCCTGAACGAACCACGCTTCATCAAACTGCCGGACATCATGAAGGCAAAAAGCAAGCCGCTGCAGACCCTGGCCTTCGCCGACCTGGGCGTGCAGGCCAACGACAGCCTCGCCATCACCCATTACGCCCCACCCGCCAAGCGCAGCCGCGGCGTGATGGTCAAGGACGCCGCCGAACTGGTGGCCGCACTCAAGCAAAAAGGGTTGCTGTAATGGCCAAGATCCTCATCGTCGCCGAACACCTCAACGGGCAGCTCAACGCCGCCACCGCCAAAACCGTCAGCGCCGCGCAAGCGCTGTCGCCCGCCACCATCGACATCGTCGTGCTCGCCACCGATCCGACCCCGGTGGCCGCGCAGGCTGCGCAAATCGCCGGCGTCACCCGTGTACTCACGGTCGCCAACCCGGCCAATGCGCACACCATTGCGCAGGTGCTGGGCCCGCAGATCGCTGCGTTGGCGACCGGCTACACCCATGTGTTCGGCCCCTCCACCACCTTCGGCAAGGATCTGATGCCGGTGGTGGCCGCGCTGCTCGGCGTCAACCAGATCTCCGACCTGATGGCGGTGGACGGCGAGTACGCGTTCAAGCGCCCGATCTACGCCGGCAACGCCATCATCAGCGTACAGGCGCCGGCCGATCAGATCGTGGTCGCCACCGTGCGCAACGCATCCTGGCCCGAAGCGGCGCAAGGCGGCAATGCGGCAATTGAAGCGATCAGCGTGGACGTCGCGCTGCCCACCCACACTCGCTTCATCGACTTGGCCGCCGGTAGTTCCGACCGGCCCGATCTGCAAAGCGCCAAGCGCGTGGTATCCGGCGGGCGCGGCGTCGGCTCGGCGGAAAACTTCCAGATCGTCTACCAACTGGCCGACACACTCGGCGCGGCGGTCGGCGCCTCGCGCGCGGCGGTCGACGCCGGCTACGTGCCAAACGAGCTGCAGGTTGGGCAAACCGGCAAGATCATCGCACCTGACTTGTACGTAGCCATCGGCATCAGTGGCGCGATCCAGCACCTGACCGGCATCAAGGATGCAGGCACCATCGTGGCGATCAACAAGGATCCGGAATCGCCGATCTTCGAGATCGCGGATATCGGCTTGGTCGGGGATCTGTTCACCGTGCTGCCGGAGTTGGAAAAGGCGCTTGGTTGACACGCCGATCTTTTGCCACATTGGGCCACCACGGCGGCGCGCTGGCGAGTTAAGATCCAGGAGTTGATGATTTCCCCGGCAAAGGCAGGGGAAATCATGAAAAATCCACTACAATCTGCTGTCTCATGAAAGGCCGACAACTCTCTGAGGCCTCGCGATCGAGGTGACCGCGCGGCCAACAGCAGAGCCGGGGGAGCAGCACACATGATCGTAGGCAACGGACTGCTCGCATCCGCATTTGACCCGAAGACGGTTGAGATGCTCGATGCGATCATTTTCGCCTCAGGTGTATCCAATTCCAACGAGACCGACCCTGCCTCCTATGCGCGAGAAGAACGCCTGCTGTGCGAGCACCTTGACTCGACCCATGGCACGTTCGTCTACTTCAGCACGTGCAGCATCGCCGATCCTGATCGTGGCTCGGGCATGTACGCGCGGCACAAGAAGCGAATGGAGGACAGGGTTGCGAAGCAGGACAACTACCTCATCCTGCGCTTGCCGCAAGTCGTGGGCAACACCCGAAATCCGAATACATTGACCAACTTTCTCGCCAGTCGTATCTCCCAGGGTGCAACGATCCCTCTGTGGTCCGGGGCGGTCCGTTGCTTGGTGGACGTGGAACATGTGGCGGCAATTACTCTGGAGCTGCTAAGCCAACCCCGCCCGATACGCCTGCTAGCTGATATCGCGCCACCTGAGGTGGTGACGATGCCACGTCTGGTAGACATGCTCGAATCCGCGATGGGAATCGGCACTAAGCGACAACTGATCAACCGCGAGGGCGGCAGCCATCCAGATCCCTCGTTGATGCTATCGCTCTCGCCAGGCTTAGGTCTGGATATCAGCAGCGGCTACACTGATCGCCTTCTCCGCAAATACTATGGGCGTTCCGATGCGTTGTGAGATATACGAGCTGTCGGTCGTCATTCCGGTATACCGCAGCGAATCAATCCTTCCTGCACTTGCGCAGAAACTCGAGGAGGCCCTGTACCCCCTGTTTGGCGACGCGTTCGAGGTGATTCTGGTCAACGATTGCAGCCCAGACAGGTCACGGGATGTACTGCTCGAACTAGCTCGCGGGCGCGACTGGTGGAAGGTGGTCAGCCTGCGCAAAAATGCAGGCCAACACAATGCGATCATGTGCGGGTTACGCATGGCCAGGGGCAAGCGCATCGTCACCATGGACGATGACCTGCAACACGCTCCAACCGACATCCCCGCGCTGCTGAGCACCCTGGGCGACCGCTATGACGTCTGCTATGCGGGCTTCCATTCCAAACGGCACGCTCTGTGGAAGCAATTGGGCAGCAACTTCAACGATTGGGCCGCCACGCAGCTGCTCGGCAAACCGAAGGGTCTGTACCTGTCCCCCTTTAGGGCAATGGTGTCTGGCGTGCGGGACGAGCTGATCAAGTTCACCGGACCAAATGTTTATCTCGATGGTTTGATTTTGGGCACAACCAGCCGAATCACCAGCATTACCATCGACCATCATTCCCGTGCCGATGGACAGTCAGGCTATAGCCTACGCAAGTCGATCTCGCTTTGGCTCAAAATGGCGACAAGTTTTTCCGTACTGCCCTTGCGCCTAGCTTCCCTTATGGGCATTGCACTCTCGGCATTCGGATTTCTGCTGGCGCTGGCCTTCGTTATACAGCGTTTCACCATCAATGCGATGCCAGTGGGCTGGTCTTCACTGATTGTGGCAGCATTGATCATTGGTGGCGCGCAACTGCTCGCACTTGGCGTGATCGGCGAGTACCTTGGGCGCGTTCTCCGTCATGTCAATGCAACCCCGCAAACGGTGATCGAGACGACAGCCAACCTCGACGATATAGCCAGCGAGCCCCGGGCATGAATATCCTGCGTACAGCCATCGCCGATCCGCGGTTACGGCAGTTCATCCTGTATGCCGTGTGTGGCGGCACCGGTGTAATGGTCGACCTGTCGCTATACACCCTGCTCATCTGGCTGCACGTCAATTACCAGACAGCCAATGGAATCGGCTATGCCGCCGGCACCTTAATCAGTTTCGCATTGAACCGACACTTTACCTTCCAGGCATATGACAAGACTTTGCAGCGGCTGGGCTTGTTTTTCGCTGCAGCCTTGATCGGATATCTAGCCTCCAGCGCTCTACTGTGGATATTGGTCGGTGTACTGGGCTGGGCACCACTACCAGCTAAACTCGCGACGCTGTTTATCGTTCTGATACTTCAGTTTTCGCTGAATCGTGCCATCACTTTCAAAGCATCAACGGGCAAATCAAGCAAATGAGCAACCAATTCCATACTGCTGTCGTCGGCGGCGGCTTCGCCGGCCTGTCCGTGGCTTACGAGATAGCCAAAGCCGGGAAGCGCGTGGTGGTCATCGAGAGAGATGGTGAGCTTGGTGGTCTGGCCGGCGGTTTTAAGGTTGGCAATGAAGTTCTTGAGAAGTTCTATCACCATTGGTTCAACAATGACGCGGAAATCTTCAAGCTGATCGAAGAACTCGGCGAGCGCGAGAATATCTTACTCAGGCCGACCCGCACCGGAATGTACTATGCCGACCAGTTCTTCCGGCTGAGCACCCCGTTGGACCTATTGCGTTTCAAGGCGCTCCCATTCCACGATCGAATCCGACTCGGCATTGCGGTGCTCCGCGCACGGTCAGTGAAGAATTGGAAGCAGCTCGAGAAGCTCAGCGCCAAGGAATGGCTGATCGACCTTTGCGGGCAAAATGCGTATGACGTCGTGTGGGACCCGCTCCTGGTCGGTAAATTCGGCGATGTCGCCGATGATGTATCTGCAGTATGGTTCTGGAAGAAGCTGGTCCTGCGCGGCGGCAGCCGAAGCAGCTCAGGTGATGAGGTGCTTGCATACTACAGGGGCGGCTTTGCCGAACTAGCCAATCGCCTTGGCAAGGAAATCATCAAGCTCGGCGGCGAAATTCGTCTATCCACTCGGGCGCTCCGCGTGACGACCGATGCCGGCCGTGCAACAGGCGTGGAAACCAGCGACGGCGCTGTAACGGCCGAAAACGTGGTGCTTTCCACAGCATTTCCGATCACCGCGGACCTGCTGGAGGGGAGCGCACCACAGGATTATCTCGACCAACTGCGTCGTATCCGCTATTTGTCCAACGTCTGCATGGTGCTAAGCCTGAACCGCAGCCTATCTGACACATACTGGCTCAACGTTAACGACCCTGGCTTCCCCTACGTTGGCGTCATCGAACATACTAATTTCGAGCCGCCGAGTTCGTATGGTGGTCGCCATATCGTGTACCTGTCAAAGTACCTTCCCCCAAGCCACGTGATGTACACGATGAGCGATGAGGAATTGCTCGATTTCTCTGTGCCTCACCTGCAGAAGATGTTTCCCGAATTCAACCGTAATTGGATCCAGGACGTCCACGTGTGGCGTGCCGACTATGCGCAGCCGATCGCCGAGAAGCACTACTCGCAGTTCGTGCCTGGCCGCGTGACACCGCTGGCCAACACCTTCGTCACCAGCATGGCTCAGGTTTACCCGGAGGACCGCGGCACCAACTACGCCGTGCGCGAGGGCCGCGACCTAGGCCGCAGCATTATTTCGACAAAGAGGAAAACTGGGTGAATACGCACTACTTCGCACAGGGCACGGATGATCTGTTGCGTCGTCTCTCGCGAGTACAACGCCGATTTCGGGTGGCGCTCGCCTACCTGATCGCGTTTCTTATTCTAACTTGCGTCGTTTATACCGCCTTGATACGCCTCCCGGCGACAAGAGTCGGCGACGGCGCAGAGTATTACGCGATGGAACTGGCCATTAGCCAGGCACATCGACCGTTTGTTACAACCCCCACATGGGAAGCGTATGAGCAATTGCGGAAACAGAGAAGCATTGCCTCCCTGCAGAGTGCAGATCAACTAAAGCACGCTTATGTGACTCTGACGCTTGGAGGTGAAACCGACTTCAACCATTTCTGGTTTTATCCTCTCATGGCGAGCGCGGTCAGCACGCCAGCAACGCACTTGGGGTTGATCCGAGCATCGCATGCCCGTTTCCTACTTTTACATTCGCTATTAATCGCGGGCATACTGTTACTTTGCTTTCGCCTGCATGGCTTCAGGGGCACAGTCGCAGCGCTGGCTTTGGTCGTAACGTCACCAGCACTTTGGTATGTGGACAAAGTCCATACCGAGTTATTCACCGTTGTCTTGACGATTGCGGCAATGAGCTTGGCCCTGGAACGGCGCTGGGCATTTGCGGGACTGATGCTGGCACTGGCGACCACCCAGAACATCAGCTTCGTGTTTCCCGCCATTGCGGCCTGCATCCTAGCACTTACAGCCTATCATCCAAGGGCAGCCGACAAGCCAAGGCTAGCTGATATCCTGGCACTTGTTACAGCCGCACTATTGGCGCTCCTGCATCCGTTCTACTATTTCTCACGCTATGGCGGACTAACTCCGCAGTTGATCAACAAAGGCGCAGAAGTAGCCCACCTGGATGTTCTTTCATCCATGCAGTACTTGGTCGATCCTGATGTCGGACTGCTCCCGAACTGGCCCCTGGGCCTACTGCTACTCGTAGTAGCTGCACATGGGCTGTACACACGTCGACTTACCCTGCCCAGGCCTGGCATGGCCTCCTTCTCCATCGTCTTCTTGCTATCTGCAATGGCAGCGCAAGCCGCCACAATCAATATCAATTCAGGTGGCACCGCAGGACCTTCGCGTTATGGCCTATGGTATCTATGCCTGTTTTATCCAATTATCGCGCTGCTTGAGCCGTTGCCTAGCGGGCGATTGAATCGCTGGCTCGCGCGTGGCGCGTGGATTGCGGCTTATGCTGCAGCGGCCATTGGCATAAGCGATTATCTACCAACCAAGCCTGAGTCATACACCACGCCCAGCCGCGCTGCTGCTTTGATTTATACGTATGCCCCGTGGCTTTGGAACCCTAGTCCCGAGGTGTTCTCGGAACGAAACGCGCAATTGGGGGAGTTTACCCCCGAGGGTCCAGCCCTGGTAATAAGCCAAGGCTGCAGCAAGGCGCTGTTTATCCCAGGTAAGCAACACCACGTCGCACTATATCCATCGAGCGCCTGCGGACTCACCGCTAAGGCGGTAGGTTGGCTCATGAACGAGCAATTCCCATCACTGCCGAGGAAGCCGACTTACTTTTCAATCGACATGCAAAATATTGAGGCGTTGATGCGCACGTTGTCGGTAAGCCAGCGTGTGGGGCCTGACGATTTGCGCCCCTACCTAGGCGAGGGCTGGTCGGTGGACGAGTCCTGGGGCGTGTGGTCGCTCGGTGAGCACTCCAGCCTCCACCTCAAAGTAAAGCAGGCAGTCACGAAAGGATCGTACCTAATGCTGCAAGCCAATGGCCTTTGGCACGATAGCCGCCAGGCAATGACGATGAAAGCTCGGGTCAATGGTGGCCCTTGGCAAACCCGCACACTGACCGCATCCGAGCCACAGCCTGCGACCATAGCCATCCAATTGCCAGCACTGGTCGCAGGTACCAACCTCAAAGTGGAACTGCATTACGACAAGCCGGCTTCACCAGCGAGCCTTGGATTGTCATCCGACGACCGCGAACTCGGCATCGGCCTTGTCTCCCTGAGCTTGAAGCCGCTGCCGCCCTGAGGCGTTACTTGGATCTCTTGGTACTTGCGCCAGACATACGCCATCTGCTTATACAGCAGGCCCTGTTTGAGTTTTCCCTGATGGCGTGAAATTTTTCGGAAGCATTCACCTGGGCGTATCGAATCCTCTTGGAGCGTGAGCCCGAAAATGAGCCGACAGTGTCAACAACAACCTCAACCTGACCCACCTTGAACGCTGATCAGCAACTTTAGAGTTGACCCACCTCGATGGTTTCTGCGGGGCGGGATGGAATGAGGCCGGCCTTGCGTTTGTCTTTGAGTCGGAAGCTTTCTCCTTTGATCTGGATGACGTGGGCGTGGTGCAACAATCGATCCAGCAAGGCAGCCGTGAAGGTGGTATCGCCGGCGAGGGCTTGATCCCATTGTCCGAACGGCAAATTGCTGGTCAGCACCATGGCCCCTTTCTCGTAGCGCTTGGCCACGACCTGGAAGAACAGATTGGCCTGGTCGCGGTTCATTGGCAGATAACCGATCTCGTCGATGATCAGCAGCCTCGGCCCCATCACGTTGCGGCGGATGAAATCGGCCAAGCGATCCTGGCGTTGGGCCGCAATCATGGCCACCATCAGATCGGCCGCACTGACGAAGCGGGTTTTCATGCCCGCCTGGGTAGCCAAATAGCCCAAGCTGATCGCCAGGTGGATTTTGCCGACGCCGGAGGAGCCAACATGCAGGTGTATGGCGACGACAAGGTCTGGCGACAGCTAGCTCGTGAGGGAACAGCGGCAGCGGAACCGTCGAACGGCTGATGAAGTGCCTCGGACTTCACATGTGTCTCGACCTAGCAAGGCTGGCAATACGTGGCCTTGCTCATCGACGTCTATGCCTGGCACATCATCAGTTGGCGTTTCAGCAGTTCGATGACGACAGACTTCGTGCTCAACGCTCTCGAGCAGGCCATGTTCGCATGGAAGCCAGAACGTGATCGTCGTCTGGTGCTTCACTCGGATCACGGATCGCAATACGTCTCAATCAGCTATGACGAGGGGTTAGCCGAAGCCGGTGTCGAGCCGTCGTTTGGCAGCAAGGGTGAAAGTTACGACAACGCCCCAGCCGAGACGATCAACGGAAAGTCGAGTTGATCCATCGCCAGGCACACTGGAAAACCAAGGAGTCCTTGGAACTCGCGACGCTCGAATGGATGTACTGGTTCAACCACCACCGACTGCTTGAGTCCATCGGCCGCATCTCGCTTGCCGAGGCTGAGGCAAACTACTAGCCAAGCAGGCCGTCTTCACGGCCTGACTTAGACCAACCGGCCTACACGGAACTCGGGGGGATTCAGTATTGCGCGAGCAATCCAACTGCTTCGCAATCGCTCTGACACTCTCGCCTATGTTGGCCATTACGCGCATTTCCACTACTTGCTTCTCAGTCACAACATCAGCAGCCTTCAAAAAGCCGTCATCGCGTCCTATCTGTGTCACTTTCACTTCGGTGCAGTGGGTCATTCCATATCAGCGCCAACGTGATGACATCGCTTCGAAGTTGATATTGTAGAAAATAATCATTCGACGCATGGAATTTTCGCCACGAAGACCGAACCAAATCATATTGTCAATCCGCACCATTTAAGAACTCAGACCCAGTGCCATAGTAGAAGAAGCGCTTGAGAGAGATCTCAAGATAATAACGGAATCAGTCGTCGCCAACCATCGGCTTGCATCTTGGCAATCATCACCGGCAGAAATCGACACAGAATCAATATGAAATGAGCAGAAGTGCCACACAACTCCTCAGGCGTCGATGCGCTTTAGTACAACAATTTTTCCATCAATCCGCGTGACGATTCGCGCCAGGTCAAAGTCCGGATATTGGTCGGCACCTTCCATCCGAGCGCTACGCCACGTTCGATTTCAGCTGCAAGTGCATCTGCATCGCCCACAGGGAAATAGCTTGCCTCTTCGCCCGCGATCTCCCTGAAAACAGCAAGATCGCTGAGCAAAAGTGGCTTGCCACGACTGCCTGCCTCCACCACAGGCAAACCAAATCCTTCCGCAACCGATGCCTGGACCAATACATCCACCCTGTCCATCAGGTGATGCAGGTCGGTATCCGACACCCCCTGCAACCAGAAAAGTCGTGTGCCCAATTGCGGATGTGCCTGGAGTTTTTGCACAAGCTCTTCAACGTTCCATCCATGTTTACCGACGATGGCCAGTGCGACATCACCACCACGTGCCCATATTGTTTCGAAGGCTGTCAGAATGGTCGCGTAGTCCTTACGTGGCTCGACTGTACCAATTGCCAAGACTAGCGGCCTTGCACCCAGCCCTTCCAGCAGCGACGCAATCGCGTCTGACGCCTGGCCGGCGATCTGGCCAGACTCCAGATCGCTCCCCAGGTGCATGGCGCGCGTCCAGGGCCTTGCCACCGGATGTGCGGGCTGCTCATCCAGGAAACGCTCAAGATCCTGCTGCGTCGCCTCGGAAATACAGACAAACCCATCTGCGGTGGCTGCAGCATGCTCAAGCCATCCCCGGAACACTGGCGGCATGACGGGATCGCAGGTATGCGGCACTAGCAAGGGGATAAGATCATAGACCATCCAGACCACCTCGCCGCCTGTGGCGGCCACCTGGGCGTGCAGGGCATCAAATCGTTCGGGACTCCACCACGATGAGTCGAGCATCAGCAGCAGGTCATTCGGCTTTACCGTGACTCGCACGCCCGCGTTGGCGGTTTCGATGGACATACCGAGGTGGTTGGCGGCGTAATCACTGGCATACAAGATGCCGTGCTCGGTCCAACAGATGGGCTGTACTTCCACCCCCACCTCGTCAGCTAGTGCGTGTAGGCCTGCACAATAATTGCGCACAACGCGCTGAACGCCGCTACGTGCGTCCAGTCGCACCACCTCACTGACATCAACCAGGATACGGCGTCGACCCCGCGCGGCAGCTGCGGCTAGACCCTGCTCCAAATGACCAACTGCATCGGGGGCATCAATCAACAGCCCTGACCAGGCATCGATGTCCTCCTGAGTCACCCGCACACGATCAAAATTGTCGACTTTGCCAAACTGGGGCTGCATCGCCTTGGCGTCGCCTGCCAGAGTTCGCATCGCAGCGAGTGCGCTTTCAGCGCATGACTTCCAATTGTACGTCCAAGCATGTGCCTTGACCCCGGAAACCAATACCTCACGAAAGGCTACATCTTCCAAGGCGGCTTCAAGAAGCGATGCAGCCGCGTCAATGTCATGCGGGTTGAACAGGCAACGCGGATCGTGCACGACTTCAGGCAAACTGCCAGTGTTGGCGCTTAAAAGTCGTGTGCCCAATTGCGGATGTGCCTGGAGTTTTTGCACAAGCTCTTCAACGTTCCATCCATGTTTACCGACGATGGCCAGTGCGACATCACCACCACGTGCCCATATTGTTTCGAAGGCTGTCAGAATGGTCGCGTAGTCCTTACGTGGCTCGACTGTACCAATTGCCAAGACTAGCGGCCTTGCACCCAGCCCTTCCAGCAGCGACGCAATCGCGTCTGACGCCTGGCCGGCGATCTGGCCAGACTCCAGATCGCTCCCCAGGTGCATGGCGCGCGTCCAGGGCCTTGCCACCGGATGTGCGGGCTGCTCATCCAGGAAACGCTCAAGATCCTGCTGCGTCGCCTCGGAAATACAGACAAACCCATCTGCGGTGGCTGCAGCATGCTCAAGCCATCCCCGGAACACTGGCGGCATGACGGGATCGCAGGTATGCGGCACTAGCAAGGGGATAAGATCATAGACCATCCAGACCACCTCGCCGCCTGTGGCGGCCACCTGGGCGTGCAGGGCATCAAATCGTTCGGGACTCCACCACGATGAGTCGAGCATCAGCAGCAGGTCATTCGGCTTTACCGTGACTCGCACGCCCGCGTTGGCGGTTTCGATGGACATACCGAGGTGGTTGGCGGCGTAATCACTGGCATACAAGATGCCGTGCTCGGTCCAACAGATGGGCTGTACTTCCACCCCCACCTCGTCAGCTAGTGCGTGTAGGCCTGCACAATAATTGCGCACAACGCGCTGAACGCCGCTACGTGCGTCCAGTCGCACCACCTCACTGACATCAACCAGGATACGGCGTCGACCCCGCGCGGCAGCTGCGGCTAGACCCTGCTCCAAATGACCAACTGCATCGGGGGCATCAATCAACAGCCCTGACCAGGCATCGATGTCCTCCTGAGTCACCCGCACACGATCAAAATTGTCGACTTTGCCAAACTGGGGCTGCATCGCCTTGGCGTCGCCTGCCAGAGTTCGCATCGCAGCGAGTGCGCTTTCAGCGCATGACTTCCAATTGTACGTCCAAGCATGTGCCTTGACCCCGGAAACCAATACCTCACGAAAGGCTACATCTTCCAAGGCGGCTTCAAGAAGCGATGCAGCCGCGTCAATGTCATGCGGGTTGAACAGGCAACGCGGATCGTGCACGACTTCAGGCAAACTGCCAGTGTTGGCGCTTAGGAACAGGCGCGCCAAATGCCATTGCCTCAAGCACAGGAAGACCAAAACCCTCATAAAAGGAGGGAAAATAGAACACGCGGCAAGCCCGGTACAACGTGGCCAACTCGACATCATCGACACGGCCAAGCACGCGCACCCGCGAAGCGATATGCGAGAAGGAACCAGCGAGTGCCTCTTTGACATCTGTACCGACTTGGGTGAGCACAAGCAGATACTTCTTCTGAAGGCTACGTGGCAGTCGTGCAAAAGCCTCGAGTGCACCTAGGGTATTTTTGCGCCAGTCACCATTGCCAACCATTAGCACGAAGGGCTCGTCAATGCCGCGCCGCGCAAGGATTCCCTCATCAATAGGCGAGTCAGCCTGCGCAATGACCAACATATCCGGATCAAGTCCCGCATTGATCACATGAATCTTTTCCGGAGAAATACCAAGTTGCTCGATCAGGTCGACTCGCGTCGCTTGGGATATCGCCAGGAAACAATCGAATTTACTGAAACTCTCACATTTACGCGGATACCACTCAGCCATGAACGGATGCGGCGCCAGGTAGCGCTCCGGATACAGTAGCGGTATCAGATCGTATGCAATGACCGCCGTCTTCGGTCGCGAATCCGCTGCCCAGTTGATTTCGGTTGTATAACTGCCACCCGTTTCAAAGTAACTCGTATGCAGAAATGCATCCAGCCCTAAGGATTCGAAAAATCTACCACGCAGGCGCGCAGCACTTTGCATGCGTAGCGCGTCATGATCGACGAAAGCGCTTACAGGGTAGTGCATCACTGTCGTTGCTGTAGGCACACACTGATGGCGCAGACGCGACCGCGCCTGGCGCAGGCGCATAGGGTCCGCATTATCCAGCGCCAACAGGATCTCATCGTCCTGGCGCTGACGCATCATCTCGGCAACCAAGTTGTCAGCATACCTGCCGATCCCGCGGTCGCGCGAATCGGTCAGGCACGCCTGCATGTCGATAGCAAGACGCACCGTATTCCCCTACTCCGTCATTCAGATCGAATGTCGACGCATATCCGCGTCTACCATCATCGTGATTAGCTGTTCCAGGGACGTCTTGGGCTTCCAGCCAAGCTTTTCCATCGCTTTGCCGGGGTTTCCCAGCAGCACATCCACTTCGGCCGGACGGAAAAATTTCTCGTCGATCACCAAGTGATCATCCATATTCAGGCCCACGTGGCCAAAGGCAATCTTGCACATGTCGCGCACCGTCGTGGTGAGACCGGTGGCAACCACATAATCACCGCCTTCCGCCTGCTGGGTCATCAACCACATCGCCTCAACGTAGTCACCGGCAAAGCCCCAGTCACGCTTTGAATCGATGTTGCCCAGGCGCAGCTCCCGCTGCTTGCCCAGCTTGATACGGGCCACAGCGTCGGTGACCTTACGGGTCACGAACTCGATACCCCGCAGCGGTGACTCATGATTGAACAGGATGCCGCTCGAAGCGTGCATTCCGAAGCTCTCGCGATAATTCACCGTCGCCCAGTGCGCCATCAACTTCGCCACACCGTAGGGACTGCGCGGATAGAAGGGCGTCGACTCACTCTGCATCTCGGCCTGAATCAAACCGAACATCTCACTGGTGGATGCTTGGTAGAAGTGGGCCTTGTCATTGACGATGCGCACGGCCTCGAGCACGTTGAGCGCACCTACGCCATCGACTTGAGCCGTCAGAATCGGCTGTTGCCAAGACGAACCGACAAAACTCTGAGCGCCAAGGTTATAAACCTCGTCCGCCTTGGATACATGCATGGCGCGGATGAGTGACGACAGATCCATCAGATCGCCATCAAGCAGGACGACGTCATCGGCGATGTCCAATTCGCGCAGCCGCCACAGCGTGTCGCTGCTGCGGCGGGCAAGGATGCCATGCACCTTGTAGCCCTTGGACAGTAAAAGCCGAGAGAGGTAGGCGCCATCCTGGCCGGTAATGCCAGTGATCAGGGCGTTCTTACTCATTGATTTTTCCTTGCATGTTCAAGAATTTCGGAAAGTGTTGATTGTATGTCGAAAGCCTGCATCCAGTCGGTATCGCCCTGGAGTTTCGCGGGACTGGCCACCATGCGCCGCTGCTCGGCAGGACGCATCTTGGCCGGATCTTGGCGGACCTCCGCCTCGACGCCAGTGAGACGGCACATTTCAAGGAGCAAATCGCGGACGCGGCGCTCTACGCCAGACGCAACGATATAGGTTTCTCCGGACCTGCCGCGCGTTAGCAGAGCCGCATAAGCCGAGACGACGTCTCGCACGTCACTGAAATCGCGCGTCGTATCGATATCTCCCGCCTCGATAACCGGAGGCTGCCGCCCCTCGGCAATGGCGACTACCTGCCGGGCAAGGGAAGAAAGCACGAAACGACTACCCTGGCCAGCGCCCACATGATTGAACGGGCGCGCGATCACCACATCGAGCTTCTCGCTTCGATGCCATTGCATGCAGAGCTGCTCAGCCGCCCATTTGCTGACGGCATATGGGCTGCGAGGTTCCGGCAGAAGGGTCTCGTCGACAGGGAGATCGCCCTCGGGAACGCGTCCGTAAATATCACCGGAGCTGACATACAGGAAGCGCCCGGAGAAACCTTTCCGCGCAAGCGCCTGAAGCAGATGCAGGGTCCCAATCAAGTTGACCTGCAACGTCTCATCAGGGTCGTCGAACGACTGGGGTACGAAACTCTGTGCAGCAAGGTGGACTACCGCGTCAGGACACGCATCGCCCAGCGCACTTTCGATTGCAGCCATATCGCGCAAATCAGTACCGGCTGGCAATGGCACAGCCTCGACATGACCGAACTGCCCCTGCGCCACCGCGTCCAGCAAATGCTTTCCGACGAACCCACCGGCACCCGTCACAAGAAGCTTTTTCGGTCCATCATTCATGCGGAACTTCCCCACGATGGGCAACGATCGCGTAATCGGGAGCGACGTGCGTACGAGCAAGCAGATTATTGATCGAGGATGATCCTGGCAGATCATCAGGCAACAAGGCTGGGGCACTCAGATCGCGCTCTTCAGTGAGGCGCTCGATCCTTGCATCCGAATAACCACGCGCCTGGACGACCCAACGCAGCATCTGCGGCGGCAGCGGATTGCGATGGGTAGGATCCATGTAGAAATAGATCGTCGCCACATCCAGATTTTCGGGATTCGGAGTTTCGAGGATCAATACGCCGCCGGGTCGCAATACGTGATGGCATGCGTCAATGAGTTCCACAACGCGGTCGAACGGCAAGTGCTCGACCAGATGCATCGAGGTAATCGCGCCAACACTGCCTGCAGGCATCATTCGCAGCACCTCGATCGCGTCCCCCTCGATCACCTCCATACCCCGCAAAGTCGCATCACTGACAAAACGGGAATTAAGATCGACCCCGCGCGCATGCAGCCCTTCGTCACGTAACAACGCAAGCCATTCCCCACGACCACAGCCAACGTCGACGACTGGAGCCTCTAACGTTCCCGCGCCGCACTCGCGAACGAATTGCAAGTAGGGACGTGCGCGCGCCTGGATCAGTGACTCCGGTCCACGGAAGCGATCTTCGAATGCTGAATACAGCGCGTCCAACTTTGGCGCAAGAGCGGCACGACGCGCCTCCTCCTCAAGCAGTCGTCTTTCACGCGTTTGCAGACCTGAAAGTTGATGCTCGATTGCTTCGAGCCGGCTGCCAGCCTCGAACACCACCTGATTGACATGCCGCCCCAATCGATGAACCTCGCGTGCGCTACGAACCTCCAGCCAATATATTTGGCTTTCGCGACGCCCGAGGCGGAGCAGCGCATGGGCCCAGGAGAGGACGGGACCCACCAGACGCTTGCGCTTCCAGCGATGCAGTAGCCACGCCAGGCGCAATCCTCGTACCGGTACGCCGACAGCCATGCCCTCAGGTGAAAAACGCATTGAAGCGATGAACTCCAACTTGGTCTGCGCACCTCGACGCAGCGCCTCTATATTCTCGAGAAACCCGACCGAATCAGGTGCACGACGCAGCAGCACACGATACGCGTTGCTGACAAAGTCGGCATCGTCCTGAGAAAGCAGATCACCCAAGTCATAGACTTCGCGTTGCGGCGTTGCGGGTGCGGCCGCGGTCCATATCTCGAAATTTTCCGGCCAGAGCGGGGAATCGACGCCAGTTACGTCCGTTGCCTTTCTCTTTAGCACGGCTGCATGAATCTTACGCAGGATATCGCCCACGCTCATTTCCATCAGCACCGGCGAGGATGTGGCGACGATTTTTGGCTGATTCGTCACGGCAAGCGACCTCCGTGCGGGACTTCAATCGACAGGACTGGTGGAATCCAAGCCGTACCAACGAAAGTGTCGTGACGGATATTGGCGACATTGAAAACCAGGGCCAAGTCGCGCCACTGGTAATTTCTGACCAGATGCGTCTCGGTACTGGACAAGGCCACCGACACGGAATAAGTCCCCGGACCGAGATTCACCGGGAAACGGGCATTGGCGATCAACTGGTCACCTGCCTGCAAGTGCTCTCGCATCTGACCAGTGTGGTGGGTATTCGTGCCAAAAACAGGCTGACCCAGCCTATCTTTGATCATGTAGCCGAGCACGAGTCGATCAATCGACTCGTTAACCCGAATCTTGCAACGCAGGGTTACCGGATCGCCTACGCCAACGTACTCAACTGGATTGCCGGTTTCGTCAAGAAGTTGAATCGAATCAAAAACCGCCTCGCCAGTACCGGACTCGGTCGCTATTCGGCCATCCTCGGCACTTGCAGTCCTGACACTCGCGTTCTCTTTTTCCGCAATCAGAGCGTTGTAGTAATCCATGACTTCCTGCGGATCGCCGTCTCTGATCAGCCGCCCCCCCTCGATCAACAGCGCACGATCGCACAAGGCCTGGATGGCACCCGCATCATGGGAAACGATCAGAAGGGTCGTACCAGCCTCTCGGAATTCACGTATCCGCTTGAAACACTTGTGTACGAAGTACGAGTCCCCCACTGATAGCGCTTCGTCAACGATCAGGGTTTCCGGCCGCACCGCAGTCGCCACGCTGAATGCCACGCGCATTTGCATGCCGCTTGAGTAGGCGCGGATCGGCTGGTCGAAATAATCGCCAATCTCGGCAAAATCCTCGATCGATTCGAGCATTGGTTCGATCTCGTGACTCGCCGCGCCCATCAGGCCGAGAGCATGACGTGCGTTCTCGCGACCGGTTAGCTCTGCATTGAAGCCGAGCCCAAGCTCCAGAAGGGCCGAGATGCGGCCGATGGCCGCTACCGAACCTTCGTTGGGGCGGACCGTGCCAGTGATGATCTTGAGCAGCGTGCTCTTGCCAGCGCCGTTCTGCCCGACCAGGCCGACGGCTTCGCCACGTCCTATCCGGAATGAAATATGCCGCAACACCCAGTGCTCGGACTGCGGCTTGACAGGAACACCGAACCAACTGGCAAAGCGTTGCAATTCACTCCGATAACTTCGGTAGCACTTGCCCACACCATCGACGACCAGTACGGAATTACTCATAGAGCATCAACCATCTCGGCAGAGGCGCGCCGAAAAACGAAGAACGAAAGAACCAGCGCCACCAATGCAAACACCGCCGGATAGACCAGTGAGTTCTGCGGCGCACGACCGTAAAGAAAGATGTCGTGATATCCAGTCGCCAGTGCGGCGACAGGATTCAGTCGTAAAATCGCCTGAAACCTTTCAGGGACAACCTGTGCGGGATAAGCAATCGGTGTCATCCAGAACCAAAACTGCATCGCCACCGCCATGATCTGTCCGATATCACGTGCGAACACATTGAGCGTACCCAGAAGCAAGCCGATCCCAGTCGCCAATGCGACGGTAATCGACAACAACAACGGCAACCAGACCAGCGCTGGTGTCAGCGAGATGCCCAAGCTCGGCACAAGCACCATGATGACCGCGAGCAAGGCAACATTGGTTACCATTGCCGAACCTACCGCGACTAAAGGTAGGCTGATTCTTGGGAACTGCATCTTCTTCAGTAGCGAGCCATTGTCGATAAAGACTGTGAGGCAACGCTGCACGATCTCCGCGAACGCGGACCAGCACAACAGACCGGAAAGCAGATAGACCGCGAAAGCGAAGTGATTTTCGATGCCCGGCAGCTTGGCGGCCAATACATTCGACAACACGACCGCAAAAATCAATGCCTGCGCCAATGGCTGCAGAACGATCCAGAGCGTACCCAGTTTGCTACGCGCAAGCCTGGAGCGGAAATCGTTAGCAATCGACGAAGCGATGAAGCCTCTGTAGCGCCATGCGGCCGCAATCAATGGTGACATGAAGTTCCTCAATCGTGTTGAGAGTGTAGCGCCGGGCTAGCGCTGAGCTGGCGCAAACGAACATCGATGGCGCGGGCCGCATGCTGCGGCGAGAGGAGCGCACCGACAGATTCCGCCGCCCGTTGACCGAGTTTCCGCGCTCGAACAGGGTCATCGGCAAGCATTTGCATGAACGCGGCGGCCTCTTCCACGTTGGGCTCGGCCCAGACATCGCCATGTTCGTGTGGATACTCACCCTCGCGCACAGGGACCAACCGATATCCCACCAGCATGGCATTGTCGGCCTCCATGAAGTCCAGGTTTCCCGACCAGGCCGTCGCAATGACGGGCTTACCCATCGCCATACACTCCGCCAATCCCAAACCGAAGCCCTCCGCCCGATGCAGCGAAACATAAGCATCGCAGCAGCGTTGCAAGGCATAAACGTGGGCGCGCTCGATCACCTCGTCGCGCACGACAATGCGTGGGTCGGTGGCGGCCTCGTTGAGCAGGCGACGAAACCAATCTTGGTATCGATGCCCATTGCTGGATTTCACCAACAACCGCACATCATCGCGCCCCTCTGGAAAAGCACGCTTGAACGCCGTAATCGCGGCATAGGGATTCTTGCGCTCGATCCAAGAATTAAAGTCGAAGGTTATCAGAAAGATAAACTTATCTTCTTCGAGTCCAAAATCCACGCGTTGCAGGCCGCTGTCGCCAATGGCCGAAAGTGGCTGCGGCACACGCAAGACTGGCTTGTCAGTGACCATGGAAAATGCGTTTTCAATGAAACGGGAGGCGACCATGATTTCGTCGACCAAGGCAATGGCGGGAAGCCATGTGCTGGGGACGCGCTCGAGCTCCCAGAACCAGCAGGCGATCAAATGTTTTCCTGCCAGACGCTCGACGCCCACCAGCTCAAGCGCCGACTTCAGATAATCGGGATTGACAAAAATAATGCTGACTGGATGCGGCAGATCATCGCCAATCCAAGCCTCCAAGCTATGGTCGTCCCAACCGTGCGGCAGACCGAGATCGATGTCGAACAATCGCACGGGTACCGCAGCCTCGATCAGCGCACGTGCGTACATGCGCAAGCTCTCACCCAGGCCGAACTGTCCGCGTACATAGCCGAGAATATTGACCCCCGAACCGACAGTGGCTTGCATCGGCGCAACTGGGCCAGCGACAGCCGCGGGCAACGGACCATCCCATGCAGGCGTCCGCGCAAAGCGCACACTTTCGGCAGAGGGCGCTGACAGCAGCCGAGCGGCGCCCACGCGCCAGGAAAGAGGCAACTTCCGATACAGCACGCCCATCCCGCTGCGCTGCCTGATCCAAGCAGACAGATTGAGCAAAAACAGACCCTTCGGCCCGCGCCGGCGAAGGTCGTTCATCAGCAGGACTCCAGCCGCTGCCCGATCATGTCAGAGCCCGCTCCAGGTCTTGCTGCAAATCCCCAACCTCCTCCACCCCCACGCTCAACCGCACCAGCGCATCGCTGATGCCAAGCTGTTGGCGACGCTGGGCCGGCACCGAAGCATGGGTCATCACCGCGGGGTGGTTGACCAGGCTTTCGACACCGCCCAGGGATTCGGCCAGGGTAAACAGCTGCGTCCGTTCGCAGAAACGCTTGGCCGCAGCGCCCCCCCCCTTGAGCACGATCGAGACGATACCGCCGTAGCCAGCCATCTGCCGGCTCGCCAGGGCGTGTTGCGGATGCGACGCCAGGCCCGGGTAAATCACCTGTTCCACCGCAGGCTGCGCTTGCAGCCAGTGCGCCAGTGCCAGGGCGTTGTCGCAATGCGCACGCATGCGTAGCGGCAGCGTCTTGAGCCCGCGCAGCGCCAGGAAGCTGTCGAACGGCCCCTGCACGCCGCCCACCGAGTTCTGCAGGAACGCCAGTTGCTCGGCCAGATCGGCGTTGTCGCCGACCACGGCGATGCCACCCACCATGTCGGAATGGCCGTTGAGGTATTTGGTCGCCGAATGCACCACGATGTCCGCGCCCAGGCTGAGCGGGCGCTGCAGCATCGGCGAGGCAAAGGTGTTGTCGACCACCACCAACAGGCCGTGCTTGCGCGCGATCGCCGCAATCGCGGCGATATCGACGATCTTCAACATCGGATTCGTCGGCGTCTCGATCCACACCATCTTCGTGGCCGGGGTGATCGCCGCCACGAACGCGGCCGGGTCGGTCAGATCGACGAAGCTGAACTCCAGGGCGGCGGTGCGCTTGCGCACGCGCTCGAACAGGCGATAGCTGCCACCGTACAAATCGTCCATCGCCACCACGTGGCTGCCGCTATCGAGCAGTTCCATCACCGTGGCGGTGGCAGCCATCCCGGAAGCGAAGGCGAAGCCACGGCTACCGCCCTCCAATGCCGCGACACAGCGCTCGTAAGCGAACCGGGTCGGGTTATGGGTACGCGAATACTCGAACCCCTGGTGTTCACCAGGGCTGGACTGGGCATAGGTGGAGGTGGCGTAAATCGGTGGCATCACCGCACCAGTGGACGGATCCGGAAACTGACCGCCATGGATGGCAAGTGTCGCCAGCGCCAGCACAGCGCTGGTGTCATGCGGGTTCGACGTATGATCCGTCATGCAGGGTTCCGAGAAATAAGGGCGTGATGGTAGCAGGAAGGCCTGAATGGCCTCACATGTCACAGAAGCCACACCGACGGGCGTGTCACTGCACGCGTCGACGCAGGTAGTTGAGCAGGTCGATACGGGTGATGAGGCCGAGGAAGGCGCCTTCGTTCATGACGATAGCGACCTGACCACGATCAAACACGGGCAGCAATGCTTCGATTGGCGATTTGACGTCAAGCCGGTCGAGCTTGCTGACCATCGCCGTGGACACAGGATCGCGGAACCGCGCCTCGTCACCGTACACGTGCAGCAGGACATCGCTCTCGTCGACGATGCCGACCAACTGGCTGCCCTCCATCACCGGCAACTGCGACACATCGTACAACTTCATGCGCTGGTAAGCCGTGGTCAGCAGATCCCCCGGAGCGACCACCACGGTGTCGCGCTGGCTGTACGGGCGCAGGATCAAATCGCGCAGATCGCCGTACTGCGGGCGCTCCAGGAAGCCGTTATCCAGCATCCAATAGTCGTTGTACATCTTCGACAGGTACTTGTTGCCGGTGTCGCAAACGAACACCAGCACGCGCTTGGGTTCGCTTTGCGCGCGGCAATATTTCAACGCAGCGGCCAGCAACGTCCCCGTGGAGGAGCCACCGAGGATGCCCTCCTTGGCCAGGAGTTCGCGCGCGGTGTGGAAGCTTTCCGCATCACTGATCGAATACGCCTGCTTGACCCGGCTGAAATCGGAAATCTCCGGCAGGAAGTCCTCGCCGATCCCCTCCACCAGCCAAGTAGCCGATTTCTCGCTCAGCGTGCCATGCTCGATGTACTCGGTCAGGATCGAACCAACCGGGTCGGCCAGTACCAGTTCGGTCTGCGGCGAGGCGGCGGCGAAGGCGCGGGAAAGCCCGGTCACCGTGCCGGAACTGCCACAGCCGAACACGATCGCGTCCAGCCGTCCGTCCATCTGTCGCAGGATCTCCGGGCCAGTGCCGAATTCGTGCGCGGCCGGGTTGTCGGGGTTGCCGAACTGATTGATGAAATAGGCATTGGGGGTTTCGGCGGCGATACGCGCGGCCAGATCCTGATAGTACTCGGGGTGGCCCTTGGCAACGTCGGAGCGGGTCAACACGACCTCGGCGCCCATTGCCTTGAGGTTGAAGATCTTTTCCCGGCTCATTTTGTCCGGCACCACCAGGATCAGCTTGTAGCCCTTTTGCTGGGCGACCAACGCCAGACCGATGCCGGTATTGCCCGCCGTGCCCTCAACCAGTACCGCGCCAGGACGCAGATCGCCACGCCGCTCGGCCGCTTCGATCATGGAAAGGCCGATACGATCCTTGATCGAACCGCCGGGATTGGCGCTTTCCAGCTTCAAGTACAGCTCGCATACACCGGTATCGAGCTTGCTGGCCTTGATGATCGGAGTATCGCCAATCAGGTCGAGGACGGAGGAATGAATGGCCATCGAATTCGGGGACGTCGCGCCGCGATGGCGGCTGGATCGTTGATTATCCGCGTTCGGACAGCGAAAGTCAGAAAAAAGACCAAAAAACTGTGTTCGTGGCTTCAATCAAGATGACGCGGGCGGTCGCAGGCCGACGAGGAGGCCTGCCACCGCCCGCGACAATGGAACCTGTCAGGGACTCAGTGCGGCTTCTGCTCGTACAGGCGCAGCAGCTTTTGCTTGGCCGCGAGCTTTTCCCGCTTCATCTGGGCCAAGGTGACATCGTCGATCGGCAGCACGCCGAGTTCGGCGTCCATACACTTCTTGTCTAAGGTTTTATGGCGCTGGTAAAGCTGCTTGAACTCCGGATCGGACTTGATCAACGCGTCGATTTCGGTCTGCGGTTGCCCTTCGAACATAGGAATTGCCTCCTTCATCTGAAAGCAGGAACGCCCCGACCGCGACGGCACGGTGCGTTGCCTGGGAACGGAAGCGCATAGACCGACAGCAGGCCCACCGCAACGTCCGGGACCATGGCCCCGTCGACGCCATACTGCGGTGCGTGCAACTGCATCATCGGCTTGGCTCTCCGTTTGGAACCAGGCAGCCGAAGCGCCACCTGGAACATCGACCCTACGCTTCCCCGCCGCCGTCGACAAGAGCGACCGATGCAGGATTCTGCATTCCGTTGTTCAGCACTCAGGCCCAGAGAAAAAACACGTTAAACAGGCACGTCCGCTCAAGGTGCAATCACCACCTCGGCGGCACGCACCTTGGTCGCCGGGCCCTTCTTGCCCACTGCCTGCAAACGGCCGGCATCAATCCCCCCCTTGACCAAGGCGTCGCGCAGCGCATCGGCGCGCTTCTGCGCCATCCCGGCATCGGCGTCGTAGGCCTCGATCCGAACCCGCCCCTTGGCGCCGATCTGCAGATATTGCGCCAGGGCCTTGGCTTGGCTCACGGCATCGGCCGACAACCCCGCCTTACCAGCGCCAAAGCTGGCCCCGGTGAAGGTGAACACCTCGCCACGCCCCTCGAAGCGCGAGGCCGGCAGCTTGGCCCCGGCCACCAGTTCAGCCTCCTCGCGGGCCAGCTTGGCCGATTTCTGCTGCACGGCGCTGAGCTTGGCGGTCTGCTGCCCGGCGACGCTGGTCAGCGCCTGCTCCGCATCCTGCCGCGCCTGCTGCTCGGCCTCGGCGGCCTGGCGCAGGCTCTGGGTCTCCTCGGCCTGGATCTGCGCCTGCACCCGCAGGCGTTCGGCTTCCTGACGCGCACGCGCCGCCTCGCGGCGGCTAGCCTCGATCAACAGGTCGCCGCGGGTTTTCTCCAATTGGTCGACCTGACGCCGCGTCAGCTCCGCACGCGCCATGGTCTCGGCGATCTCGACCCGACGCTCGGCCAGGTAACGCGCCTCGTCGCGCTCGTTGCGCTTGGCATTGGCGAACGCGGCAAGCGCTTGCTGCGCCTGCAAACGTTCATAGGCGGCGACGCCGGCAGTGAGCGGATCGGCCTGCAACGCCACCAGACGCTGATTCAACACTGCCAGCTCCGGATCGTCGGCAGCCACGGCAATCAGCGGCGTCAGCAGCAGCACCAGCGCGGCCGAGCACCATCCCCCTGTCAAACGACGGCTCATGGATGTGCCTCCCCGGTACCGAGCGTGTGTTCCAGTTGCGCCACTTCCGCCTGACGCTGCTTGAGCTGAGCATTGGCCACCGCCTCCTCGCTGCGCGCACGCGCCAGGTCGGCATCGGCCGCCACGCGCAGCGCCAACTGTGGCGCAATCTTGCGCTGACGGCGGTCCGACACCGCCCGCTGCGCCTGCTCCAGGCCCTGGCGGGCACTGGCGATCAGGTCCGGGGCGTACTGATCGGCATCGGCCTGGATTGCGCGCTGAACCGCCTGCTGCGCCGCCATCAATTCGGGCGAGGCGACTTGAGCGAAGACAGTGGGTACAGCAAAAAGCGCCAGGACGCCCGCCATTACATACTGCTGACAAGAGAAGTGTGCGAAGCTAGTTTTCATTAAGGGGGGCCGTGGACGGAGACGTCAATCGCGGCTATTGTCTGAAGCCTGTGACACGCTTGCAACTTGCAACAGGCGGCACAGGATTTTTTGGGAATTATTGCGCATGGATATCGGCTACTTTCTGAAGCTGATGACCGAAAAGAACGCCTCGGACATGTTCCTGACAACAGGAGCACCGATCTATATCAAGATCGAAGGCAAATTGTATCCGCTGGGCGCCACTGGCCTGCCACCGGGCATGGTCAAAAAAATCGCCTACTCGCTGATGGACGAGGGACAGGTACCTCAGTTCGAACGCGATCTGGAACTCAATATGGCCGTCGCCGTACAGGACGCAGGACGCTTCCGCGTCAACGCGTTCAAGCAGCGTGGCGAGGTCGGCATGGTGATCCGGGCCATTCGCAGCAAGATTCCCAGCATCGAGGAGCTGCACCTGCCGCAGGTCCTCAAGGACGTCATCATGACCCCGCGCGGGTTGGTCCTGGTGGTTGGCTCGACCGGCTCGGGCAAGTCCACCTCGCTGGCATCGATGATCGATTTCCGCAACAGCACCACCACCGGGCATATCCTCACCATCGAGGACCCGATCGAGTACCTGCACAAACACAAACTGTCCATCGTCAATCAGCGCGAGGTCGGCCTTGACACCCATGCCTTCCAGAACGCGTTGAAGAATGCGATGCGCGAAGCGCCGGATGTGATCCTGATCGGCGAAATTCTGGACGCTGAGACGATGGAGGCGGCCATCGCCTTCGCCGAGACCGGCCACCTGTGCCTGGCGACCTTACACTCCAACAACGCCGACCAGACGATCGAACGCATTCTCAATTTCTTCCCCGAGAGCGCGCATAAGAACGTACTGATGAACCTGTCGCTGAATCTACGCGCCGTGATCTCGCAACGGCTGGTCAAGGACAAAGAGGGGCGTCGTCGCCCCGCCTCGGAAGTGCTGCTGAACACCCCGATGATTCGCGATCTCCTGCGCCGCGGCCAGGTCCACGAGATCAAGCAGGCGATGGAGGAGTCGCTTGAAGAAGGGATGGAGACCTTCGATCAGTGCTTGTTCCGGATGGTCAAGGAGGACAAGATCGATCAGGAAGCGGCACTGCGCGCGGCCGACTCGCGCGACGGCCTGGCACTGAAATTCCGCCTGTCCGAGGGAAGCAGCGGCGAGCACAATCCCTACGCCGACTACGAAAACGACACCGACGCCTCGTCGCAGATCACACACGGCTTCATCTGAACCTCGGCCATAGCCGGCCGACGCCACGCAACGGCGCCAACCAGACGCACTCAGCCTTGCGCGTCCGGCTGGCGCTCCGGCCGGGCGGCGTCGAAAGCCGGCAGCGCAAGGCATGCGCGCTCGATCCGTTGCAGCGTGGGATAAGCCTGCATATCGACCCCAAAGCGACGCGCATTGTAGAGCTGCGGCACCAGACAGCAGTCAGCCAGCCCAGGTTGCTCGCCGTGGCAGAAGGTACCGGTGTCGGTCGACTCGGCGAGCAACTGTTCCAACGCATCGAATCCGCACGTGATCCAGTGCCGTGTCCATTCTTCGCGCTCGGGCTGCGGCACATTCCACCCGCGCTCGAAGAACTGGCTCACGCGCAGGTTATTGAGCGGATGGATATCGCAGGCGATTAGTTGCGCCAACCCGCGCACGCGTGCACGGTCGATCGGCGCATCGGGCAACAGCGGCGGCTCCGGCCAGCGTTCATCCAGGTATTCCAGGATCGCCAGCGACTGACGGATCGGCTGACCATCGTGGCACAGCGTCGGCACCAGCTCCTGCGGGTTAAGCCGCGCATATTCCGGGCAATGCTGCTGGCCGCCATCGCGCAACAGATGAACCGGCAGCGTCTGGTAGCTCAGCCGTTTGAGTTGCAACCCGATGCGCACCCGGTAAGCGGCACTGGAACGCCAGTAGGTGTAAAGCTGCAATGCCTCTTCCATGTCCACCCTTCATCTGCACAAGCGACAACGATACCGATGCACACGCTCGCCGCGACGCCACCGGTCGCCCGGACAGCGCCGCTGGCCGGCTCAGGGCCGCGGGGCCTGCTGGATGCGCTGCTGGATCGCACCGAAGATGCTGGCGCCGCCACGATCCAGCATCTCGATCCGCACAATGTCACCGAAGGACATATAGGGTGTGCTTGGCTTGCCATCGCGCAAGGTTTCCACGGTGCGCCGCTCGGCCAGACAGGACGCGCCGCGCGTCGTGTCGTGGTTGGCGATGGTGCCCGAACCGATCACCGTGCCAGCCGACAACGGCCGGGTCCTGGCCGCATGCGCGAGAAGTTGAGCGAAGTCGAATTGCATGTCCTCACCGGCTTCCGGCGCACCGAACCAGTCGCCGTTGATATGCGTCACCAGCGGCAGGTGGACTTTGCTGTCGCGCCAGGCCTCACCCAGTTCATCCGGGGTGACGAACACCGGCGACAGCGCCGAGCGCGGCTTGGACTGCACAAAACCAAAGCCCTTGGCCAACTCGGGCGGGATCAGATTGCGCAGCGAAATATCGTTGACCAGACCGATCAACTGGATGTGCGTGGCGGCTTGCGCCACATCCACCGCCATCGGCACATCATCGGTCACCACCACGATCTCCGCCTCCAGATCGATGCCGTGCTCCTCGCTGATGACCTTGACCGCATCGCGCGGACCATAGAAACCTGCACTCACCGCTTGGTACATCAGCGGATCGGTGTAGAAGCTGTCCGGCACCTCGGCACCACGCGCGCGCCGCACCCGCTCCACGTGCGGCAGATACGCGCTGCCGTCGAGGAACTCGTAGGCGCGGGGCAGCGGCGCGGCCAGCGCCACCATGTCCAGATCGAACTGCCCATCGGCGCTGCCAGCATTGAGCGATTCGGACAACGCGTTCAGGCGCGGGGCCAGCGTGCTCCAGTCCTCCAGCGCACGTTGCAGGGTCGGGGAGATGCCGATGGCGCGCACCGCACGGGCGAGGTCGCGCGATACGACGATCAAGGTGCCGTCACGACCGCCTTCCTTTAGTGAACCTAGCTTCATGTCCGTCCATTGCGGGGGCTAATCAGCAAAGTATACGACCAGAAGCCCAATTGGTTTCACGGGAAACTTAAACCACATTTTGTGCGTCACGCCAATTCAGGGTATGCTACGTCAGTCTGCATGCGGTCGTCCGTTTCCCTCAAGGACCGCCGGCGAGGCCAGGATCATCCAATCCGCTCGCCCGCTCCACCCGACGCCTTTCGTGGTGCCGACAAACCCGAGCCTTGCGCTCCGGGTTGATCCACACCATCTCGCAGCGCGGTTCACGGGAACGCTCCGAGCCTCACCTACTTGCGTCTGCGCGCCGGGCTGGTCCCGGCGTCGACGTGTGACCTGGAGCATCCTGATGTCGTTTGAATCCCTGGGCCTTGCGCCCTTCCTGCTGCGTGCGCTGGCCGAGCAGGGCTATGAAACCCCCACCCCGATCCAGTCGCAGGCGATTCCTGTGGCACTGCAGGGCCACGACCTGATGGCCGGCGCGCAGACCGGCACCGGCAAAACCGCCGCGTTCGGCCTGCCGCTGCTGCAACATCTGGGCACCTCGCCGCAGACGGTGGGCGCTGGCCCACGCAAGCCGCGCGCACTGATCCTGACCCCGACCCGCGAACTGGCCACCCAGGTCCACGACAGCCTGCGCGGCTACAGCAAGTATCTGCGCATTCCCAGCGCCACCATCTACGGCGGCGTGGGCATGGGCAACCAGCTCGACATGCTGCGTCGGGGCGTGGACCTGCTGATCGCCTGCCCGGGTCGCCTGCTCGACCATCTCGAACGCCGCAGCGTGGATCTATCCGGCATCGAGATCCTGGTCCTGGACGAGGCCGACCGCATGCTCGACATGGGTTTCCTGCCGTCGATCAAACGCATCTTGACCAAGCTGCCCAAGCAGAACCGCCAGACCCTGTTGTTCTCGGCCACCTTCGAAGAGGGCATCAAGCAGTTGGCCCGCGAGTTCATGCACAACCCGCAGGAAATCCAGGCCACTCCAAGCAACACCGTCGCCGACACCATCACCCACCGCGTGCATCCGGTCGATGGCGCGCGCAAGCGCGAACTGCTACTGCACCTACTGGCGGCCGACTCGCGCAAGCAGACGCTGGTGTTCGCACGCACCAAGCACGGCGCAGACAAGCTGACTACGTTCCTGGACAAGTCCGGAATCAAGGCGGCGGCGATCCACGGCAACAAGAGCCAGGGTCAGCGTCTGCGCGCGCTGGGCGACTTCAAATCCAACAGGATCACCGTCCTGGTGGCAACCGACATTGCCGCGCGTGGCATCGACATCGACCAGTTGCCGCAAGTCATCAACTACGACCTGCCGATGGTCGCCGAGGACTACGTGCACCGCATCGGCCGTACCGGCCGCAACGGCGCCCAAGGCGAGGCAGTCTCGCTGGTGGCGCAGGACGAAGCCAAGCTGCTGCGCGCGATTGCACGCCTGCTCAAGCGCGACATGGACATTCGCGACGTGCCGGGTTTCGAGCCAGCCACACCAATCCGTTGGGGCAACAACAACCCGCCGGACGAGCGTCCGGGCGGCAATCGTCCACCGCGCCGCGGCAGCCATGCACGACGCGGACACGGCGATGCGCCGTCGCACGCGCACGCGGGCAGCAAGAAGCCCGGCGGCCACCACGCCGACGGTGCCCGCCGCCAGGGCCAGGGACGCCGTCAGGGCAATGGCGGCAACCGTCCACCCAGCAGCGCTCCGCACTGAGCCAGGGCACAGCCTGCCAACCAGCGCAGGCGTCACCAGAAACGCCGCCCTTCGGGGCGGCATGCGGCTCGCATCTCCATGGCATCAGCCAGGTCGCCGCATATCACGCCACCGGCATCGCACTTTCTCCCCGTAAAATGTGCCGATGGACATCTTCAAAGTTTTCACCCTAGAAGCGGCGCACCGCCTGCCCAACGTGCCAGCAGGTCACAAATGTGCGCGCCTGCACGGGCATTCGTTCCGTGTCGAATTGCACGTCAGTGGAGAGCCAGATCCCGAGACGGGCTGGGTCATGGATTTCGGCGACATCAAGTCCGCGTTCCTGCCGCTCTACGAGCAACTCGACCACCACTACCTCAACGACATCGAGGGCCTGGAGAATCCGACCAGCGAGCGTCTGGCCGTGTGGATCTGGGAGCGGCTCAAGCCCGTCCTGCCCATCCTCAGCGAAGTGGTGGTGCACGAGACCTGTACCTCCGGCTGCCGCTATCGCGGCCCTACGGCCTGAGTCCAACGCGTCCCCGCATACCTCTGGCCCGTGACCGCATTCCGAACGCCATCCAGAGCGATCGACGCCGATTCAACTCATTGATATTTAATGGAGTTAAACAAATCCTGAGCGGCTTCAGAAAAATCATGTTGCAATGCAGCAGAGTCGGTGTATTTTGCACTGCACCAACCAATCAGCATTCCAACGGAGTTGCATGATGTCCGCCCAATTCAACGACCAGTTCAGCAGCTATACCCAGCAGTTCGCCGCTACCGCAGCACGCGCTAATCGTCTGGCTCTGGAAGGAGCAGAAGGCGTGTTCAGCGTGCAGCTTAAAACCTTCGAGAAGAACGTCTCGGCCACCGCCAGCTTCCTCAGCGAACTGACCGAAGCGCGCGATCTTGGCAGCATCCAGGCGTTGTGGCCGAGGGGCTTGCAGTTGGCACGCGACAGCTTCGAGCGTCTGGCTACAGCCAACCAGGAAGTGTTCGGTCTCGGCCTGAAGACCTCCGAAGCCATCGGCCAGTTGGCAAAGCATCAGTTCGAAACGGCCACCGAACACGCCGTGCCGAAGCCGAAAACCAACGGCAAGTAATCTTTCGCTCTACGTCGCTGCGGCCATGCCGCGCGGCGCACCCGATGGTCTGCATGGGTCCCTCCCCCCATGCAACCTCAGGCCCGGTGGATCCCTCCCTCCACCGGGCTTTTTTATGCGCCGGATTCAGCCCCTCTCTGGCACGGGCACCACCCGGCTGCAAGTCCAGCGTGTTCGTCACCACCCGATTGCGCGACGACGCGACCTCACCCCGGCACCGTCTGCTCGCCGGACCACGGCTGTAGGAACGTTGTCAGTTGTTCGGCCTGCGGTTGCGGCCGATACGGCAGACGCCCCCAGCACGGCATCGGCAGCCGTTCGCGCAGCATCGCCATGTTGTCGTCGATACGCTCCATCGCCGGGTCGATCTCGTTGCCGATCCAGCCGATGCACTGCAGGCCATCGGCGGCAATCGCCGCAGCGCTCAGTCGGGCGTGATTGAGACAGCCCAAGCGCAGACCGACCACCAACACCACCGGCAACCCCAGTGCGCGCGCCAGATCGGCCTGATCCAGCGTCGCCGATAGCGGCGCCGCCCAGCCACCGACGCCTTCCACCACCACCACGTCCGCCAAGGCACGCAAGCGGGCAAAAGCAGCGGTAATCGGCTCCAATGACAGCTGCACGCCGGCATCGGCGGCGGCCAGTTCCGGCGCCAACGGCAATGGCAAGGCGTAGGGATTGAGGTCGTGATACGTCGGGCACGGCACACTGGCCGCCTGCAGCGCCAACGCATCTTCGTTGCGCCAACCGTCGGCGTGACGCGCGCAGCCGCTGGCGACCGGCTTCATGCCGACCGTGCGCTGACCACGCGCACGCAAGGCATGCAGCAGCGCAGTGCTGGCGATTGTCTTACCGATGCCCGTATCGGTGCCGGTCACGTAGAAGGCGGGAAAACGCATGACGAAAGCCTGTGGATTGACCGGCAAAACGCGCGGCGGCGCGCAGGATAGCCGGCAACGCAGCCGGCGTCAGCCCTGCGACGGCGACTTGCCGAGGCAGGTCGCGCTGCTAGACTCGGCGGATGTTCGCGTCCTCCTCGCTCACCGGCAGCAAGCCGGAACAGTACGCCCAGTTACTCGCTCAGGCGCGTGCGCTGGTCGCCGGCGAACCCGATCGCATCGCCAATGCCGCCAATCTGGCAGCGCTGGTGTACCACGCGTTGCCACGACTGAACTGGGTCGGTTTCTACCTCTACGATGGCAAGGAGCTGGTGGTCGGGCCGTTCCAGGGCCTGCCGGCGTGCGTGCGCATTCCATTGCACAAGGGCGTGTGCGGGGCTGCCGCCAGCAGCGGGCAAACTCAGCGCATCGACGATGTGGAAGCGTTCCCCGGGCACATCGCCTGCGATGCGGCCTCGCGCTCGGAACTGGTCGTGCCGCTGCTACGCCATGGCACTCTGATCGGCGTGTTCGATCTGGATAGCCCAGACTTGGCCCGCTTCGACGCCGACGACCAATGCGGCCTGGAAGCCATCGCACAAGTCTTCGTCGACAGCCTGCGATAAGCACGTCGCGATGCGTCCGACCAAGCTGCGCAACATCGGCCCCAAGAGCACCGCCTGGCTGCGTCAGGTGGGCGTGCACACATTCCAGGATCTGGCGGCGATCGGTGCGATTGGCGCCTTCCTCAGGGTCAAGCGTGCCGGCTTCAAACCCACCCTCAACCTGCTGTACTCGCTGGAAGGCGCCTTGCGCGACTGCCATTGGCAGGAACTGCCCGCAGCACGGCGCACACAGTTGCTGAGCGAACTGGAAACCGCCACAAGCGCATTGCCGGCCGACCACGGCCGCCCAATGGCCGCGCCGGTGGCGACCACCCGCTTCGCTCACGACGACGATGCCCACGACAGCACGGCGCACGACGAGGACCCCACATGCCAGGCTGGCACCAGCGGGATCGACTGAACCGCGCCACAATGGCGTACAATCGGGCCGCTTCAAGGTAACCCGCTGGCTCCGGCCCGCAGGTTGAAACAGGAAGCCGGTGCGTCTTGCGACAACACCGGCGCTGTTCTCGCCACGGTAAGCGATCCGCGCTGACGACCCGTCCCGACGACGACCCGCACCGCTGTGCCATGGCATGGCCAAGCGTCGCAGCCGGGAGGTTCGCCATCGCCAGCCCGCAGACCGTCCTTGCAGTTCACTGGTTGCGATGCGGGGGGCGTCGCGCGTGCCGCGCCGTGTTTGGCGCTGTCCGCTTGCCCCTCCCATTCGCGACTCCCTTGCTGTCACAGCGCGCGCTCGCGTGCCGGAGTTGCTGCCCATGTCGTCCCACTTGCTTTCGGTCGCGGTCGTGTCCGCCCTGTTCCTACCTGCGCTGGCGCTTGCGGCCGATGCCGCCAACGATCTCGATCAGGTCCTGGTCACCGCCACCCGCACCCAGATCGCAGTGGAAGACAGCGTGGTGCCGGCACAGGTCATCGACCGCGCCGAGATCGAACGCAGCCAGGCCGATTCGCTGGCGCAGTTGCTGCAGGGGCGTGCCGGCATTGGCATCTCCAACCAGGGCGGGCTGGGCAAGTTGACCACCCTGAACCTGCGCGGCAGCGAATCCGACCACGTGCTGGTGCTGGTGGACGGCGTGCGCATCGGCTCGGCGAGCGCCGGCCTGGCCGCATTCCAGGACTTGCCGCTGAGCCAGATCGAACGCATCGAGATCGTGCGCGGCCCGCGTTCGAGCCTGTACGGCTCCGACGCCATCGGTGGCGTCATCCAGATTTTCACTCGCCACGCCGGCCAGGGCTTCCAGCAGAACCTGAGCCTGGGCGGCGGCAGCGATGGCCTGCGCGAAGCCAGCGCCGGCTTCAGCAACCGTGGCACGCGCGGCTGGCTCGCCGTACAAAGCGGCTACCAAAAGACCACCGGCATCAACGCCTGCAACGGCTCGGCCACGCTGTTCGCGGGCTGCTTCGTCGACCAGCCCGACCGCGATGGCTACCGTAACGTCTCGCTGAGCGCACGCGGTGGCTACGCGCTGAGCGAGACGCTGCGAGTCACGGGTCAGGCGCTGAACATCGACAGCCGCAATGAATACGATGGCGACCCGGTATACGCCGGCAACGAGGCCGACAACACCCAGCAGGTGTTCGGCGGCACTGTGGACTGGACGCCATCCGAGCGCCTGCACCTGAGCACGCAACTCGGCCGCAATGTCGACGATGCCCACAGTTACTACCGCGCCCCGGGCAGCCGCACGCGCGATTTCATCAGCACCTTCGACAGCCGCCGCGATACCGCGGCGGCGCAGGGCGACATCACCCTGAGCGAAGGCCACCTGCTCAGCGTCGGCAGCGACTGGCAGCGCGAACACGTGACCAGCACCACCGCCTTCGACATCGACAGCCGCCGCAACACCGGCGTGTTCGCCGAATACCTGGGCCATTTCGGCGCACAACAGCTACAAGCCAGCGTGCGCAGCGACGACAACCAACAGTTTGGCGAACACACCACCGGCAGCCTCGGCTGGGGCCTGGGCCTGGGCGGCGGGGTCAAACTCACCGCCAGCATCGGCACCGGCTTCAAGGCGCCGACCTTCAACGACCTGTATTTCCCCTTCGCCGGCAATCCAGCATTGAAACCGGAGAAGTCCAAGAGCGGCAATCTGGGCGTGGCGCAGTACGCCGACACCTGGAACTGGACCTTCAACGCCTACGAGACCCGCGTCGAGGACCTGATTTCCTACGACGCCGCCACCTTCCTGCCGGTGAACGTGGACAAGGCACGCATCCGCGGTGCCGAGCTGACCGGTGATGCGATGCTGGCCGGCTGGGAACTATCGGCGCAACTGAGCCATACCGATCCACGCAATCGCAGCGACAGCGACAACCGCGACAACTGGCTGGCGCGGCGCGCGCAGAATACCGGCAGACTGGATGTGGATCGTGGCGTCGGGCCGATCAAATTCGGCATCACCGCATTCGGCAGCGGTCACCGCTACGACGACGCGGCCAACCAGGTGCGCCTGAGCGGCTACGGCACGGTCGATCTGCGCGTGGAATACGCCTTCGCGCCGGACTGGACACTGCAGGCCAAGGCCAGCAACGTGTTCGACCGCAGCTACCAGACCGTGAATTGGTACAACCAACTGGGCCGCGAGTACGGCCTGACCCTGCGCTACGCGCCAGCGACACACTGAGCGCTCACCACGCGCTGCGTCGCATGCCGCAGCGCGCGCCGCGACTGAGCGAGATGGGCATGCGCTCGAACCTCACGGTTCAGCGCAAGCGCAATAATTCGCGCACGTCGTCCATCAACAGCACGACATCGGCCGTGGCTAGATCCAAGTCGCGCCGATAGCCATAGCGCACCAACGCCACAGGCATGCCGGCGGCATGCGCCGCCTGCACATCGGTGGCGGAATCGCCCACCATCAGGCAGCGCGACGGCGGCTGCGCGAACTGTCGCGCCAGGTGCAGTAACGGTGCCGGGCTGGGCTTGCGCTCGGACAGGCTATCGCCGCCGAGCACCGCCGCAAACGTATCGGCCAGGCCGAGATGACCCAGCAACGGCGACACCAAGGCAACCGGCTTGTTGGTGCACAGCGCTAGCGTGATGCCGGCTGCGCGCAACTGCGCCAGCGCCTCGACCACGCCCGGATACAAACACGGACTGCGCAACAGACAGTCCGCGTAGTGACGCATGAAAACCGGCATCACCGCATCGATCGGCGTGGCATCGCGCGCGTGCCGCCATGCACGCTCGACCAACGTGCGCACACCTTCGCCGATCCAGCCGAGCACACTGGCCTCAGGCACGCGCGTCAGGCCGAACGCGCTCAGCGTGCGATTGAGTGCTTCGGCGATGTCGGCACCGCTGTCCACCAAGGTGCCGTCCAGATCGAACACCACCACTGCATAAGGAAACGTCATCTCGTTGCTGTGCTCGCGAGGAAGGCAGGCATTGTAGGCGTGGCCATGTTGCGACCGACACTCACCTGTGCATCGGCAGCCGGGTGACGTGCGATGCACCGCACGCCCAGATCAGGCAAACAACTGCCCCTGCGTCTGCCCCGGCTCACGCTCATGGAAACCGGATAGTCCCACTCCCACCAGGCGATAGCGCGTGGATGCGGGCAAGTCCACACGCTCGCGCAGCGCCAGCGCGATATCGATCAGCGACTGCAACGACTCTGGCGGCTGCTCCGGAGTAAAACTGCGGGTGAGAATACGAAACTGCGCGGTCTTGAGTTTCAGCACGACGGTGCGGGCGACACGGTCGGTGCGACGGGTGGCGTTCCAGGTTTTTTCCGCCAGGCGCCGGATCGCCGGCGCCAGCGCCTCAAGAGGCAGATCTTCGGCGAAGGTGTCCTCGGAAGAGATCGATTGCACCGGCTGGTCCGATTCCACAGCACGCTCGTCGATGCCACGCGCACGCTGGTACAAGCGCAGGCCGAAACTGCCGAAACGCGCTTCCAATTCCGCTTCGCTGCAACCACGCAGGTCGCCAACGGTGACGATCCCCAGCACCGCCAACTTGCTCTGCATGACCTTGCCCACGCCCGGCACCTTGTTCACCGGCAGCGGGGTCAGGAACGCTTCCACGCGATGCGGTTGAATCACGAACTGACCATCGGGCTTACGCCAGTCAGAGGCGATCTTGGCCAGGAATTTGTTCGGCGCAATGCCCGCCGAGGCCGTCAATGCGGTTTCCTCGCGAATCTGTGCGCGGATGGTCTGGGCGATCTCGGTGGCGGCGGCAGGCCCGCCCTTGGGCGTGGTCACGTCCAGATATGCCTCGTCCAGCGACAGCGGCTCGATCAGATCGGTATGCCGCTGGAAGATCTCCCGCACCTGGCGCGACACCGCCTTGTAGCGGGCGAAATCCGGCGGCACGAAAATCGCATCCGGACATAACCGTTCTGCACGCAGCGCCGGCATCGCCGAACGCACACCGAATACGCGGGCTTCGTAGGATGCGGCGCACACCACCGAGCGCATGCCGCGCCACGCCACCACCACCGGCTTGCCACGCAATGCGGGATCGTCACGCTGCTCCACGGACGCGTAGAACGCATCCATGTCCACGTGAATGATCTTGCGCATCGGCCCTACACCCTCCCCCTACGGATGGTGGCGGCATGATGCGCGCAAGCACCGCACATGGAGGAGGACTGCATCACTCGATCCACCACAGCCCAACCCGAAGGCTGCTGGCGGACACGATGCGAAAGCTGCGCCGTCTTTCTTCCGATTCGCGGCAGACCTCGCCACGCCTGCCGCTGCCTCCACGTTCCCACACCGCCAGCGGCAATGGCCAGCATCAGGAACGAACGCCGCAGCAACACGTCGGCGTGGCGATGACATGCCTGCGAAGCGAACGCCGCACTCAGCCCGCCATCCCGTTGTGCCGCAGCAGCGCATCCAGTTCTGGCGCACGGCCGCGAAACGCGGTGAAGTTCTCCAGCGCCGGGCGACTGCCGCCACGCGCCAGAATCTCGCGCAAAAAGCGCGCACCGATCGCCGCCAACTGATCCGGCGCCTCCTCGAACGCGGCATAGGCATCGGCGCTGAGTACTTCGGCCCATTTGTAGCTGTAATACCCCGCCGCATAACCGCCAGCGAAGATATGGCTGAAGTGATGCGGGAAACGATTCCAGGCCGGCGGCCGATTCACCGCCACCGCATCGCGCACGCGCTCGAGCAGTTGCAGCACGCCGGCCGCATCGACGGGAGCACTGTTGTGCAACTGCATGTCGAACAACGCAAATTCCAACTGGCGCACGGCAAACATACCGCTCTGGTAATTCTTTGCCGCCAACATCTTGTCGAACAGCACACGCGGCAGCGCTGCGCCGCTATCCACGTGCGCGCTCATCGCCTGTACCCGCGACCATTCCCAGCAGAAGTTCTCCATGAACTGGCTGGGGAGCTCCACGGCATCCCACTCCACGCCGTTGATACCGGCAACGCTCAGTTCGCCAACCTGGGTCAGCAACTGGTGCAAGCCATGCCCCATCTCATGAAAAAGAGTGACAACCTCGTTGTGAGTGAACGTCGCCGGCTTACCGTCGCTGCCGCGACCGAAATTGCATACCAGATACACCAACGGCGTCTGCACACCATCGGCGCGATCGCGACGGTTACGGCCATCGTCCATCCAGGCGCCGCCGCGCTTGCCTTCGCGCGCGTACAGGTCCAGATAGAACTGACCAACCAAACGCCCCTGCGCATCGCTGATGCGGAAAAAGCGCACATCCGAATGCCACAGCGGCGCGCTGTCGGCTTCCACACGCAAGCCGTAGAGGTCATGGATGACGCCGAACAAGCCTTCCAACACCTTCGGCTCGGTGAAATAGCGTTTCACTTCCTGCTCGGAAAAACTGTAGCGCGCCTGCTTGAGCTGCTCACTGGCATAGGCCAGATCCCAAGCCTCCAGCGTCTCCAGCCCCAGGTGCTCGCGTGCGAAGGCTTCCAGCTCGGCACGGTCGCGCTGTGCGTAGGGCTTGGCGCGCGCAGCGAGATCGTGCAGGAATCCCAGCACGTCCTCCGGCGTGCGCGCCATCTTGGTCGCCAGCGAGTACTCGGCATAGCTGGCGAACCCCAGCAGAGCGGCCAGTTCACTGCGCAAGGCCAGGATGCGGGCAATCGCCGCACTGTTATCCAGCGCCGGATCGCCTAACTCCGAGGCACGGATCGCATTGGCTCGGTACAAGGTCTCGCGCAATGCGCGATCTTCAGCGTACATCTGCACCGGCAGATAGCACGGCATCTGCAAGGTCAGTTTCCAGCCCGACACATCGTCCTGCGCCGCAGCCGCGCGCGCGGCCATGACGAGCTCTTCGGGCAAGCCAGCCAGGCGTGCCGGATCCTCGATCAGTAACGACCAGGCATCGGTCGCATCGAGCACATGCTCCGAGAACGTGGCCGAGAGCGCGGACAATTCCTCCTGGATCGCCGCGAAGCGTTGCTTATCGGCCTCGCCCAGTTCCGCGCCGCCCAAGCGGAAATCACGCAACGCGTTGTCCAGCACCTTGCGCTGTGCCGGATCCAGTTCGGCGGCTGGCGCATCCGCCAGCACGCGGTACTGCGCGAACAGCGCCAGGTTCTGCCCTAGCGCACTGGAAAAGCGCGTCACCTTGGGCAGATTGGCGTTATAGGCCTCGCGCAACGACGGCGTGTTGACCACGGCCTGCAAGTGGGTCACTACACCCCAGGCCCGTGACAGACGCTCGGTGGCATCGTCCAGCGGCGTCACGAAGGTATCCCAGCGCAGCGGTGCGATCCGCTCGGCCGCGGCGACCGCCGCTTCGGCTTGCGCCAGCAGCGTATCGATCGCCGGGGCGATGTGCTCGGGCTGGATTGCATCGAAACGCGGCAGCCCGGAAAAATCGAGCAGAGGATTGGTCATCGCAGAACTCTCGGTAGTGGAGGAAGGACCGGCGACGCCAGCCGTAACCATGGAGATGGCGGTCATTCCAGCGCAGCACAAGGCAGTGACGGCAGATCCCCGCCCGCCACGGCAACGGCCAGTTGCGCATCGGCGCCTTCGACATCGATGCCTTGCTGCAGATACCACTCCGGCCGGTAATAGCTATGCACGTAACGCTCGCCGCTATCGCACAGGATGGTGACGATGGAGCCCCGACGGCCCTGCGCACGCATGCGCATGGCCGCCTGCAGCACACCGACGAAATTGGTGCCGGTGGAACCGCCCACGCGCCGCCCCAAACGCGCACTGACATAACGCATCGCCGCCAGACTCAGCGCATCGGGCACTTTGATCATGGCATCGACGCAACTGGGGATAAAGCTCGGCTCCCCTCGCGGACGCCCAATGCCTTCAATGCGCGAGCCGTTGTTACTGGTCAGGCCAGCATAATCACGCCCAGCCAACGCCTCGCAGTAACTATCGAAGAACAGCGACACCTCTGGATCTGCGCACAGAATAAGCGTGGGGTGGCGACGGTAGCGCACGTAACGGCCGAGCGTGGCGGCGGTACCGCCGGTACCGGGGCTGCACACGATCCATTCCGGCACCGGGTAAGGCTCCTCCTGCATTTGCCGGAAAATCGATTCGGCAATGTTGTTATTGGCGCGCCAATCGGTGGCGCGCTCGGCATAGAGAAACTGGTCCATGAAGTGGCCATCTATCTCGCGCGCCAGTTGCACCGATTCGGCGTGTAGGTCGCAAGCGCGCCCGACCAGGTGGCACCTTCCGCCCTGGAATTCGATCGCGGCAATTTTCTCCGGCGACGTCGCCGCCGGCATCACCGCAATGAACGGCAACCCCAGCAGACGGGCAAAATAGGCTTCGGAGACTGCGGTGGAACCACTGGATGCCTCGATCACCGGCCGCCCCTCGCGCAACCAGCCGTTCGTCAGCGCGTACAGGAACAACGAGCGCGCAAGACGGTGCTTGAGGCTGCCGGTAGGGTGGCTGGATTCGTCCTTGAAATAAAAGTCGATACCTGGAAAACCGGGCAAGTCCAGCGGAATCAGATGCGTGTCGGCCGAACGATTGAAATCGGCTTCGATCGTATGAATGGCATTGGCAACCCAAGCGCGCTGCGTCATGGCAATGTAAAAGCGGAAAGACAGCGCCCACGATACACGCCCGTCGGCATGTCCGGATGCCTCCCCCCCAGCGGCGTCGCTCGGCATACTGAACCTCCTCGCTCACAAGGTGCGAAGTCGCCGCCACGCGGCACATCCGGCAACCCTGTGATGCCTGGCTACAGCGGGAGAGCGAGTCCACTCCGTCCAAGTGCATGACCGCCCTGCGATCCAGGGGCAACCGCGCTCGTCGCGGTCCGAGCGGACGCCGCCATCGCACCGCGCGCGCCCTCAACCTTGGAAGTGCAACGTCGTCTCCGTCGCTGCCAGCGTCCGGCGCGGCGGGCGCAAGGCACCCAGCGTTACGACCAGATCGCGATAGCTGCGTGCGAGTTGCTCGAACAGTTCCGCATCGCTGGCACGCGTCTCGGCGACCGCATGGTAAGCACCGCGACCAAGATCGATGAAGTAATCCACGCTGACCCGACGCCGCGCCGCCAGGCCGGGAAATAACCCGGCGATCAACAGACAGCTATCGCCAACCTCACGCAACGCATCGGCACGGGCACCACCGACCTGCTCCTGCGCATGCAGCCAGGCCAACGCCTGAGTGCGCGCCAGTAACTGTGCATCGCGCTGGTAGCGCAACAGCACGAACACCAGATAGTGCTCGCGCGACACATCCAAAGGCCGTCCCAATCGCTGAGCGGCCTCTTGTACCAACGCCTGCCATAGCGCGGCCGGCGCCCCCTGTCTGAAAGACTCGTGCATACGTCCTCCTGCGTGCTGGGAACCCTCGCAGATAGCTTATGCATCACCTGGGCCAAAGCATTAGCAGCCGACACAATTGACTGCCAACCACGTCAGGCAGCTCGAAACACCGCCAGCAACGCTTAGACCCGATTTCCCAATGAAACACGCCACCCCCGTGCGACCAGATTAGAGTCGCAAGCGCCTCGAAACGATCCACGCCGCCATTTACAAGTAAGCAACCGATGACGAGCGCCCGCCATGCGTACCTGACGATGGCGAGGCCGCCGTATCACCCCGGACTTATTGACGCTGATCGCGCAGGAACGTCAATGGCGCGACGATGTCAAGCGTGGCCCGCCAGGGATTGATATCCAAACCGCCACGCCGGGTATAGCGCGCTTCGACCTGCAACGACTGCGGATGGCATCGGCGCATGATGTCGTGAAAAATGCGCTCGACGCATTGCTCGTGGAAGCCGGCATGCTCGCGAAAGCTGACGAGGTAGCGCAGCAGGCCCGCACGATCGATGCGTCCACCGCGATAATACAAGTGCAGCGAGGCCCAGTCCGGTTGGCCGGTGACCGGGCAATTGGACTTGAGCAGAGCGCTGGTAAGGGTTTCTTCGACTACGTCGTGCGCAGTGGCGGACAAAAATTCCGGATGCGGCGGGCCGTAATTGTCGATGGCGATGTCCAGGGTATCGATCGACTCGCCTGCGCCGACCGTCTCCAATGGCGGCAGACCGAATTCCATGATCACATCGGCGCCGGCGCGTGCCGACAGGTCGATGACGATGCAACTGCGCAGCGCTTCTGCACTATTGAAGCGCACCGCGTTGAGCGAATTGAGGTACAGCTTGAGCGACTTGGATTCGATCAAAGACGACGAAGTGCAAGGCACCTGCAGCGTCGCGGTGGCGACGCACGGCTTGCCCCGCGCATCCAACCAACTCAGTTCGTAGACATGCCAGCGGTCCAGACCGAAAAACGGCAGGGCCCCGACATCAATGCCGATCTCAGTGCGCGCAGCAGCACGCGGAATGGGAAACAACAGCGCCGGATCGTACTTGGCGGGATAGACGACCTCACGGCCGAGACTGGAATCCTGGGGGGTATTCATATGGTGCAGTGTAATCGGCACGATCTGGCTTGCGGATGTACACGCCCCCAGTTTTAGCTGAAACACCATGGCGACAGCCATACACTGCGCGCAAAAGCCACAGTGAGAACGGGGCGAGCACCGGCAGACGCCCGGGATGGCGATCCACAGAGCGAAGGGAATAAGGCGTTCAGGCAAGGTAGTGCATTGGCCGCAGGCTCGGAACGACCAATGATTGGCGGCGCGACGGAAAAACCCTTGCCAATCCGTGTCAACCGATGCCGTACAGATGCGTTTCCGCAGCCATTGACCGACGTGACAGGCATCGGCGATCTATCCCTTAAGTCATGGTCCAATCGAAACACAGCGACGATATGCTTGGACTATCTCATCAACCACTGCCGAGGCGGCTCCCGCCTTGCTTTCCCAAAGGAGTTTCCTCGGATGTCGCGTTTCTGGAAGATTGTGCTGCTGATCCTTACAGCAGTAGTTGTCGTGATGGTGGGATCGCGTGTGCTGCACGGCGGCTTGCATCGCGGCACGGACATGGATGCTGCAGACACCGACAAAGCGCCGGTCCCGGTGACGGTGGTCGCCGCGACCCATCAGGCGGTGCCGATCTACGCCACCGCCACCGGCACGGTCACCGCACTGAGTACCGTCACCGTGAATCCACAGGTCGGCGGCCAACTGTTGAGTATCAATTTCCGCGAGGGCCAGGAAGTGAAAAAGGGCGACCTGCTGGCGCGGATCGATCCGCGTTCGCTGCAAGCCAGCTACGATCAAGCTGCGGCGAGCAAACGCCAGAACCAGGCACTGCTCGCCACCGCACGCTCCACGTTCCAGCGCTCCGACACGCCCGCCTACCGCCAGTACGTGGCCAAGACCGACCTGGATACGCAACGCAATCAGGTGGCCCAGTATGAAGCGGCGGTCGCGGCCAACGACGCGCAAATGCGCGCGGCGCAGGTGCAGTTGCAGTACACCCGCATCCTGGCCCCTAGCGATGGCCTCACCGGCCTGCGCGGTGTGGACGTGGGCAACATCGTCACCACCAGCAGCAACATCGTCACCATCACCCAGGTCCACCCGATCTATGTGACGTTCAACCTGCCCGAACGGCAGTTGCAGGAATTACGCCAGGCGCAGGCCGCCGGTCCACTGCAAATGGCGGCGCTGGACCGCACCGATGCCCACGTCATTGCCGACGATGGCCATGTCGATGTCATCGACAACCAGATCAGCCCCGACACCGGCACGTTCAAGGTCCGCGCCCAGTTCCCCAATACCGACCGGGCACTGTGGCCGGGACAGTTCGTCAATGTGCGACTGACCCTGCGCACCATGCCTGACGCCGTGGTGGTGCCGACGCAGGCGGTGCAGCGCGGCCCCAACGGCGACTACGTGTACGTGGTGCAGGGCGACAACACGGTCAAGATGCAGACAGTGTTGCAAGGCGCGGAAGTGGGCGACACCCAGGTACAGCTCGCTCAAGGCCTCAAGGCCGGTGAGCGCGTCGTCACCGAAGGGCAGTTCCGGCTCAAGCCGGGCACCAGGGTCAACGCGCTCAAGCCCGGCGAAGCCCCACCTGCGCCGACCGAGGCCGAGCTGAAGGCCGCCGAGGAAAAGCAAAAACGCAGGGAAGCCAACGGTGGTGGCGGACGTCGCGGCGGGCCGCACTGAGTGAGCACGTCCCACACCTGCCTCCCCGGCCGTCAACGCCCGTGCAGCGCATCCGCGGGCCATGGCATGCGACTGGCCGCGTGCCTCTGGCGCAGGCGCTCGTGCGCATGAACACCGGCATCATCGCCACCGCTTCCAGCCCTCCATGCACCTGCCTGGGCATGACATCGGGCTGGGCCAGGTAACGCGAGACGCCACCGTTTTTCCCGCTGCCGGCACAGCCGCGGCGGACCTCCACCAGCAAGGATCACACCGTGGGCTTTTCGACGCTCTTCATCCGCCGCCCAATCGCCACCACCTTGCTGATGGCAGGGGTGCTGCTGCTCGGCATCCTCGGCTACAGGCAATTGCCGGTGTCGGCGCTGCCGGAAATCGACGCACCCAGTTTGGTGGTGACCACGCAGTACCCCGGTGCCAACGCCAGCACCATGGCCTCACTGGTCACCACGCCGCTGGAACGCCAGCTCGGGCAGATTTCCGGTCTGCAGATGATGACGTCCGACTCGTCGGCCGGGTTGTCCACGATCGTGTTGCAGTTCTCGATGAACCGCAACATCGACATCGCCGCACAGGACGTGCAAGCGGCGATTCGCCAGTCCATCCTGCCCCCCTCGCTGCCCTACCAGCCGGTCTACAACCGGGTGAACCCGGCCGATGCGGCGGTCATCACGCTCAAGCTCAGTTCCGACACGCTGACGCTACGCGATGTGAACAACTACGCCGACTCCATCCTGGCCCAGCGGCTGTCGCAGGTGCCCGGCGTGGGCCTGGTGTCGATCGCAGGCAATGTCCGTCCGGCGGTGCGTATCCAGGTCAACCCAGCGCAACTGTCGAACATGGGCCTGACCATGGAAGCGCTGCGCAGCGCACTGACCCAGACCAACGTCAACGCGCCGAAAGGATCGTTGAACGGCAAGACCCAGTCCTACAGCATCGGCACCAACGACCAATTGTCCAGTGCCGCCGAATACAACGACACCGTCATCAGCTACCGCAACGGCGCGCCGGTACGTTTGTCGGACGTGGCCAAGGTGGTGGACGGCGTGGAAAACGACCAGCTTGCCGCCTGGGCCGACGGCAAGCCGGCCGTGCTGCTGGAAATTCGCCGCCAGCCCGGCGCCAATATCGTGCAGACCGTGGAGCAGATCCGCGCGATCCTGCCACAGTTGCGCAATGTGCTACCGAGCGGCGTGCATCTGGACGTGTTCTCCGACCGCACCGAAACCATCCGCGCCTCGGTGCACGAGGTCAAGTTCACCCTGATCCTGACCATCGGTCTGGTCGTGGCGGTGATCTTCGTGTTCCTGCGCCGGCTGTGGGCCACCATCATCCCGTCGGTGGCGGTGCCGCTGTCGCTGGCCGGCACCTTCGCGGTGATGGCCTTCGCCGGGATGTCGTTGGACAACCTGTCGCTGATGGCGCTGGTGGTGGCGACTGGCTTCGTGGTCGACGATGCGATCGTGATGATCGAAAACATCGTCCGCTACATCGAACAGGGCAAGAGCGGGCGCGAGGCGGCGGAAATCGGCGCACGCCAGATCGGCTTCACCGTGCTGTCACTCACCGTGTCGCTGGTGGCGGTGTTCCTGCCGCTGATCCTGATGCCCGGTGTCACCGGCCGACTGTTCCACGAGTTCGCCTGGGTGCTGAGCATCGCGGTGGTGATCTCGATGCTGGTGTCGCTGACGCTGACGCCGATGATGTGCGCGTACCTGCTCAAACCCGATGCCTTACCCGAAGGCGAAGACGCGCACGAACGCGCGGCGGCGGCCGGTAAAACCACGCTGTGGACGCGAACCGTGGCGCTGTACGAACGCAGCCTGGACTGGGTCCTTGGCCATCAAAAGTTCACCTTGCTGGTGGCGCTGGCGACCATGGTCCTGACCGTGCTGCTGTACGTGACGATCCCCAAAGGTCTGTTGCCCGAGCAAGATACCGGGCTGATCACCGGCGTGGTGCAGGCCGACCAAAACGTCGCGTTCCCGCAGATGCAACAACGCACCCAGGCCGTGGCTGAGGCGCTGCGCCGCGATCCGGCCGTGACCGGCGTGGCGGCATTCATCGGTGCCGGCTCGATGAACCCCACCCTCAATCAAGGCCAACTCAGTATCGTGCTGAAGCCGCGCAACGCGCGCGTCAGCCTGGAAGAACTGCTGCCACGGCTGCAACGGGCGGCAGCGGGACTGCCGGGTGTCGCGCTGTACTTGAAACCCGTGCAGGACGTGACCCTGGACACCCGCGTGGCCGCCACCGAATACCAGTTCTCGCTGTCGGACGTGGACAGCGCCGAACTGGCGACCCAGGCCACGCGCCTGACTGCCGCGCTGCGCAAGCGGCCGGAACTGGCCGACGTGGACAACAACCTGGCCAATCAAGGCCGCGCGTTGGAACTGACGGTGGACCGCGATAAGGCCAGCACGCTCGGCGTACCGATGCAGACCATCGACGACACCCTCTACGACGCATTCGGCCAGCGCCAGATCTCCACCATCTTCACCCAACTCAACCAATACCGGGTGGTACTGGAGGTGGCGCCGGAGTTCCGCACCAGCACCGCGCTCCTGAACCAATTGGCTGTTGCCAGCAACGGCAGCGGCGCGCTGACCGCCAGCAACGCCACCAGCTTCGGCCAGACGACGTCGAGCAACTCTTCCACCGCCACCGGCATCGGCGCGCAGAACATCGGCATCGCCGTCGGCGCCGGCGGCACCGTGCCGTTGGCGGCGCTGGCCGACGCCAAGCTGGCGACCACGCCGCTGGTGGTCAGCCACCAGCAACAACTTCCGGCCGTGACGCTATCGTTCAATCTGGCACCAGGCTACTCGCTGTCACAGGCGGTGTCGGCGATCGAGCAGACCCAGGCGCAGTTGCAATTGCCGCAGCAAGTACATGCCGAATTCATCGGCAAGGCCGCCGAATTCACCGGCAGCCAGACCGATGTGGTGTGGCTGCTGCTGGCCTCGGTGGTGCTGATCTACATCGTGCTCGGTGTCCTCTACGAGAGCTACATCCATCCGCTGACAATCATTTCCACGCTGCCGCCGGCGGGCGTGGGCGCACTGCTGGCACTGATGCTGTGCGGACTGAGCCTGTCGGTGGACGGCATCGTCGGCATCGTGCTGCTGATCGGCATTGTCAAAAAGAACGCGATCATGATGATCGACTTCGCGATCGACGCACGCCACGACGGCGCCAACGCGCACGACGCGATCCGCCGCGCCTGTCTGCTGCGCTTCCGCCCGATCATGATGACCACCGCCGCGGCGATGCTCGGCGCGCTACCGCTGGCGTTGGGCAACGGCATCGGCTCGGAACTGCGCCGGCCATTGGGTCTGGCCATCGTCGGCGGCCTGCTGCTGTCGCAGTTGGTCACGCTCTACACCACGCCGGTGATTTACCTGTACATGGAGCGCGCCGCCGAACGCCTGCGCGCCTATCGCGCACGGCGCGCAGCGCAGGCTGGCGCGGTCGCGGGGGAACAGGCATGAGTTCGGCTGCCACCGGCAGGAGCTCGGCCGCATGAACATTTCCGCGCCCTTCATCCGTCGCCCCATCGGCACCGCACTGCTGGCCATCGGCCTGTTCGTGATGGGCATGCTCTGCTACCTGCGACTGAGTGTGGCGGCGCTGCCGAACATCTCGATCCCGGTGATTTTCGTGCAGGCCACCCAGGCTGGCGCCGATGCCTCGACGATGGCCGCAACGGTCACCGCGCCATTGGAGCGACACCTGGGCCAGTTGCCCGGGATCGACACCATGCGTTCCTCCAGTTCGGAGGGGAACAGCCAAGTGTTCATGATCTTCCAAAGCACACGCAATATCGATTCGGCCGCGCAGGATGTGCAGACCGCGATCAACGCCGCCCAGGCCGATCTGCCATCGGGCCTGTCCACACCGCTATACCAGAAGGCCAATCCAAACGACGCCCCGGTCATCGCCATTGCCCTGACCTCGGACACACAGTCGGCCGACGAACTGTACAACGTCGCCGATTCGCTGCTGGCGCAGCGCCTGCGCCAGATCAACGGCGTGTCCTCGGTCGATATCGGCGGTGCCTCGACCCCGGCGGTGCGGGTGGACGTGAACTTGCGCGCGCTCAACTCGATGGGCCTGACCCCGGACGATCTGCGCAACGCCGTGCGCGCGGCCAACGTCACCTCGCCCACCGGCTTTCTCAGCGACGGCGTGTCCACCACCGCCATCGTCGCCAACGACGCGGTGGCCAAGGCTGCCGATTTCGGCCAGTTGGTGATCGCACAGCAGCAAGGACGCACGGTGCGCCTGCGTGACATCGCCAATGTCTACGATGGCCAGCAGGACGCCTACCAAGCCGCCTGGTTGAACGGCAAACGGGCGGTGGTGATGTACGTGTTCACTCGCGCCGGCGCCAACATCGTGGAGACAGTGGATCGGGTCAAGGCACAGATCCCGATGCTGCATACCTACCTGCAACCCGGCACCGAAATGACCGCCTATTTCGACCGCACTCCAACCATTCGTGCGTCGTTGAACGAGGTGCAGGCCACGCTGTTGATCAGCCTGGCCATGGTGGTGATGACCATGGCACTGTTCCTGCGCCGGCTAGCGCCGACGCTGATCGCCGCAGCAACCGTGCCGCTCTCGCTGGCCGGCGCCGCGCTGCTGATGTACATCCTGGGCTACACGCTCAACAATCTGAGCCTGCTGGCACTGGTGATCGCGATCGGTTTCGTCGTCGACGATGCCATCGTGGTCATCGAGAACATCATGCGCCATCTCGACGATGGCATGTCGCGCATGGACGCCGCGCTGATCGGTGCGCGCGAAATCGGCTTCACCATCGTCTCGATCACCGCCTCGCTGGTGGCGGTGTTCATTCCGATGCTGTTCGCAAACGGCATCATGGGCATGTTCTTCCGCGAATTCACCGTCACTCTGGTTGCCGCGATCTGCGTCTCGGCGGCGGTGTCGCTGACCATGACGCCGATGCTGTGCAGCCGCTTCCTGTCCGCGCACGCCGAACCGGAACGGCCCGGCCGCATCGGCGCTTTTTTGGAACGGATGCACACCGGCATGCTGCGCGCGTATACCGTGTTGCTGGACTTCTCGTTGCGCCACGCGCTGCTGCTGGCACTGACCCCGCTGTTGCTGATTGTCGCCACGGTGTTGTTGCTCGGGACAGTGAAAAAAGGCGCGTTCCCAGAGCAGGACACCGGCTTGATCTGGGGCCGCGCAACGTCCAGCTCCACCGTGTCCTTTGCCGACATGCTCAACCGCCAGCGCCGCATCACCGACATGTTGATGTCCGACCCGGCGGTAAAAACCGTCGGTGCGCGCCTGGGTAGCAGCCGGCAAGGCTCCAGCGCCAGCTTCAACATCGAACTCAAGCACCACGACGAGGGCCGCACCGATACCACCGCGCAGGTGCTAACGCGGCTGAGCACCAAGGCTAACCACTACCCGGATCTGCAACTGCGGCTGCACGCGATCCAGGATTTGCCCAGCGACGGTGGAGGCGGCACCAACCAGGGCGCGCAGTACCGCGTGTCGCTGCAGGGTAACGACACCGCACAGTTACAGCAGTGGCTCCCCAAGCTGGAAGCGGCGCTGAGGCAAAACCCGAAACTGCGCGACGTCGGCAGTGACGTGGATAGCGCCGGATTTCGCCAGAACATCGTCGTCGACCGCGCACTGGCCGCACGCCTGGGCGTGTCGATCGGTGCCATTGACGGCGCGCTGTATGGCGCCTTCGGCCAGCGCCAGATCTCCACGATCTACTCCAATATCAACCAGTACAGTGTGGTGGTGAATGCCTTGCCCGATCAGACCGCCACACCGGCGGCACTGAACCGCATCTACTTGCGGGCGCGCAACGGTACGATGGTCCCGCTCATGGCACTGGCGCACCAGGTGCCGGGCCTGGCACCGTCGCAGATCACCCATCAAGATCAGTACACGACCATGGACCTGAGCTACAACCTGGCGCCAGGCGTGAGTACCGGCGAAGCCGATGCGATCATCAAGGCGACCGCCAACGGCTTGCGCATGCCCGGCGACATCCGCATTGCGGATAAGGACGACTTCACCGCGAAGATGCAACCCCAATCGATGCTACTGCTGGTGCTGACGGCGATCGTGGTGGTCTACATCGTGCTGGGCATGCTGTACGAAAATCTGGTGCACCCAGTGACGATTCTATCCACGTTGCCAGCCGCCGGCATGGGCGCGCTGCTGGCGCTATGGATCACCGACACCGAGCTGTCGGTGGTTTCGATGATCGCGTTGGTGCTGCTGATCGGCATCGTCAAGAAGAACGCGATCATGATGATCGACTTTGCCCTGGTCGCCGAGCGCACACATGGCAAAGCCCCAATGGAAGCCGTGCGCGAAGCCTGCCTGGTGCGCTTCCGTCCGATCATGATGACCACCATGGTGGCGATCCTGGCGGCGGTGCCGCTGGCGGTGGGCTTGGGCGAAGGCTCGGAACTGCGACGCCCGCTCGGCATCGCGATGATCGGCGGTCTGCTGGTCTCGCAGAGCTTGACCCTGCTCAGCACCCCGGCGCTCTACGTGATTTTCTCCTGCCTGCGCGAGCGCTGGCGGGCGCGACGCGAACGGCGCCGCGCACGGCGCCAGCAATTGCCGATGGCAACGCAGCCCTGAGACACGTCGCAGTGTGCGGCACGGCCAGACACAGTGCAGCCACGCGACAATCGACCAGCCACGCACAACGCATGCCTCGTGCCGGCTAGACCGCCTCCGTCATGCGGACAGCCGATTAGCGCTTGACCGGCGCCTGTGCGGGCGGAACGTCGGTATCGGGCTGGTCCATGTCCGGTGGCGGCAACGCCCTATCCCCATCCGCAACGGGTGGAGGGGGAAGTGGCGGCGCCACAGGTGCAGGACCCGGCGGCGGAGCGGGAGGCGGTGACAACGGCGACGGCGGCCCCCGGTCGCAAGCGGCAAGGCCGAACAGCAGCAACGCAGTGACAAGCAGAGTCGGCTTCATTGACAGTCTCTCTCTCGCAGGAATGACAGATAGCCTAACGCGCCGCCTCAGCAGGTTCGGCGCGAATGACATGACCTTGTGCTTTTTAGCGAAAATTAAACATAAATAATGCCTTTTGTCATCGGCGTTTCACGGGAGATCGACACGCTGGGGACCCGTCCATGTGCCCGCACATGCATCCGCGCAAGACCGCCCTCGCCCTTGCGGCACTGCAATCCCACGACACCCCGCTGGACATGCGCCAACGGCGCGTCTTGATCCTGGCCGACGGCCAGCGCAGCGCCGAGGAGCTGATCGCACTGGGCGGGCACAATGCTGCGGCGATCATGCAGGCGCTACTGCAACAGGGGTATCTTGACGACGGTCGCCATGCCGCCACGCCGGCGGCATCGCCCGCCACGTCCCCCGACCCGCGCCGCGCACTGCTCAATGCGCGCATGTACCTGCTCGACCTGCTGCAGTTGCAGCGCCATCCGGCCTCGCTGGCACTGCAACAGCAACTGCGCGCAGCGCGCGAGGAGACCGAAACCCTGCACGCGATTGCGCAGGCGCTGCGCGCCATGCCAGAGATGACCTCCGAGCGTTACGCGCAGCGTATTCGCGAACGGGTGCTGGAAATACTGCCAACGCCACTGCACAGCGCACTGGCCGCCGCTTGAACCTATCGGGCGCAGCGGCGGGACTACGCGCTCAAGGCGCGCGGAAATGCCGACGCAATCCCTGCCAACACTGCAGGTAATCACGCTGGCGATGCGCGGCTTCCAGCGCCTGCGTGGTCGGGCGCAACACCGCACGGGTCTCGAACATGAAGGCCATGGTATTGACGATCACGTCAGGGCGCGTCAGCTCGGCCTGCGATGCCTTGTCGAACGTGGCGGCATCGGGACCGTGCCCGCTCATGCTGTTGTGCAGCGACGCCCCACCAGGCAAGAAGCCCTCGGCCTTGGCGTCGTAAGCGCCTTGCACCAGGCCCATGAACTCGCTGGCGACATTGCGATGGAACCACGGCGGCCGGAAGGTATGTTGCGCCACCAACCAGCGTGGCGGAAAGATCGCAAGATCGAGGTTGGCGGTGCCTGGCGTGTCGCTGGGCGCGGTGAGCACGGTGAAAATGCTCGGATCGGGATGATCGAAACTGATCGAACCAATAGTATTGAAACGGCGCAGATCGTATTTGTACGGCGCGTAGTTGCCATGCCAGGCGACCACGTCCAACGGCGAGTGCCCGATCGGTGCCTGCCACAAATGCCCCTGGAACTTGGCGATCAATGCGAAGTCCCCCTCGTCTTCCTCGTAGGCCGCCACCGGGGTGAGGAAATCGCGTGGGTTGGCCAAACCGTTGGCGCCGATGGGTCCCAACTCCGGCAAGCGCAACAAGGCGCCGAAGTTTTCGCAGACATATCCCCGCGATGGGCCGTCGGGTAGCCCGACACGAAACCGCACGCCGCGCGGAATCACCACGATTTCCTGCGGTGCCACCTCCAGCGTCCCCAGCTCGGTGCACACCTGTAGCCGCCCCAGTTGCGGCACGATCAACAGTTCCGCATCCGCGTTGTAGAAGAAACGCCCCTGCATGGACGCATTGGCCGCGTACAGATGGACCGCCACCCCATGCTGCGCTTCGGCCGAGCCGTTGCCCGCCATGGTGTACAAACCATCGACAAAATCCACCGATGCTTCCGGCAACGGCAACGGACTCCAGCGCAACTGATCGGGAGGCACCGGCCCATTCTGGAACGTGTTATGGAACCCGTGCGCCTGGGTGTAGGGGGCGAAGCCACCATGCAGCAGCGACGGCCGGATCCGATACAGCCAGCTACGTCGGTTGGCCGCGCGCGGCGCGGTGAACGCGGTACCCGACAACTGCTCGGCATACAGCCCGTGGGCCACGCGCTGCGGCGAGTTCTGCCCGACCGGCAACGCCCCGGCGACCGCCTCGGTAGCGAATTCGTTACCGAAACCGGACTGATAGCGAAGAGAATCCAGGTGCATGATCGGGCTCGCAATGACGGAAGACGTAACGCGTGGAAAGCTTACCGCCAGCACCGTGCGCGCAGGCCATCGACCAACCTTAGCAGGCCAAGCGCGGCGGACGAGGCAAGCGTATGAGCGTATTGGCCTGCGCGGCGTTCAAAGCACGCCGCGCTTGATCTGGTCGCGCTCGATACTCTCGAACAATGCCTGAAAATTGCCTTCGCCAAACCCTTCGTTGCCCTTGCGCTGGATGATCTCGAAGAAAATCGGGCCGATGCAGTTTTGGGTAAAGATCTGCAACAACTTACGTTGCTTGGTCTCCGGATCGGCATCGATCAGGATCTTGTTCCTGGCCAGCCGCGCCACATCCTCACCATGATCGGGAATGCGCTGGTCGATGACATCGAAATAGGTCTCCGGTGTCTCCAGGAACTCCACTCCGGCCGCACGCATGCGCTCCACAGTGATGTAGATATCGTCGGTGAAGCAAGCAATGTGCTGGATGCCCTCGCCATGGTAGGCGTCCAGATATTCGTTGATCTGACTCTTCGGGTCGGGCGATTCATTGAGCGGGATGCGCACCACGCCATCGGGCGCGGTCATCGCCTTGGATACCAACCCGGTCTTGGCACCTTTGATGTCGAAGTAGCGGATTTCGCGAAAATTGAATAGCCGCTCGTAGTAATCCGACCAACGCTGCATATTGCCGAAATACAGATTGTGCGTCAGGTGATCGATGAAGGTCAGACCGAAGCCGACTGGATGCAGGTCGGCACCGGGCACCGGCTCGAACTCGGCATACACCGATCCCGTATCACCATACTGATCGACCAAGTACAGCATGCAGTCGCCAATGCCCTTGACCACGGGTGCGGGCACGGCACGCGTATCGGCCTTGTTCGCCACCGCTTCGCCACCGTTCTCCAGTACCTTGGCGAACACCGCATCGGCCGAACGATTGAAGCGAATCGCGAAGCCGCAGGCACAGGGACCGTGCGCGGCAGCGAAATCGGCAGCGAACGAATCCGGCGCCTCGTTGACCAGGAAGTTGACCCCACCCTGCCGGTATACCGTGATCGCACGATGGCGGTGACGCAACACCGCAGTGAAACCCATGCGGCGGAAGTAAGCATGCAAGCGCTCGCCTTGACCGGCAGGCGCGGCGAACTCGACGAACTCGAAACCGTCGATACCCATCGGGTTCTCGAAGGTGGTGACCTGCATGCCGAGATTGATCGGCTGCGGCGAATGTTGCGGCTGTGTACGCATGACGCGCTTCCTGGAAGGCGAGTCGCAGCGACCGCAGCCGAAATTTCACATGCGGACGGACACAAGACTCGCGAGAATGGAGGGTAAGCATCTCTCTCCTCCACTATAGTTACAAATGAAACAACTATCAAGGTGCAATGCAGCATGATGATCGCAACGCCCGTCTCACCGACGCCTGACCAACCTTCGCTGGATCTCGAACAGTTCCTGCCCTACCGCATCAGCGTGCTGTCCAACCGGATCAGCAGCAACATCGCCCGTGTCTATGGCGAGCGCTACGGCATGGCGGTGACCGAATGGCGGGTGATGGCGGTGCTGGCGCTGTATCCAGGGCTGTCGGCCGGTGAGGTCTCAGAGCGCACCGCGATGGACAAGGTCGCGGTGAGCCGCGCGGTGGCGCGCCTACTCGAGCGCGGCTTCATCCATCGAGAGACGCACGGCGATGACCGCCGCCGCTCGGTGCTGCACCTGACCCACGCAGGTGTGGAGGTCTATCACGTGGTCGCGCCGATGGTGCTGGAATGCGAGCGACGCCTGCTGGCACCGTTCAACCAAGACGAGCAACATCTCCTGCACCAACTGATCGACCGCCTAGCCACCGAAGGCTTGGCCAGCATGACCGGCCGCTGAGGCCACGCTGCCCGTTGCAGGGCGCGCCTGCAACCGCGACAGCCGCCGAGAACACGGCGCTGTCGCGATCACGCCGCTACGGCTTGGGCGGCGCCCATTCCTTGAAGAAGGCGAAGAACTTCTTGCGGTCGTAGCTGTTGCCTTTCTCCAGCTCGCTGGTGAACTAAATTGCCTTCGCCAAACCCTTCGTTGCCCTTGCGCTGGATGATCTCGAAGAAAATCGGGCCGATGCAGTTTTGGGTAAAGATCTGCAACAACTTACGTTGCTTGGTCTCCGGATCGGCATCGATCAGGATCTTGTTCCTGGCCAGCCGCGCCACATCCTCACCATGATCGGGAATGCGCTGGTCGATGACATCGAAATAGGTCTCCGGTGTCTCCAGGAACTCCACTCCGGCCGCACGCATGCGCTCCACAGTGATGTAGATATCGTCGGTGAAGCAAGCAATGTGCTGGATGCCCTCGCCATGGTAGGCGTCCAGATATTCGTTGATCTGACTCTTCGGGTCGGGCGATTCATTGAGCGGGATGCGCACCACGCCATCGGGCGCGGTCATCGCCTTGGATACCAACCCGGTCTTGGCACCTTTGATGTCGAAGTAGCGGATTTCGCGAAAATTGAATAGCCGCTCGTAGTAATCCGACCAACGCTGCATATTGCCGAAATACAGATTGTGCGTCAGGTGATCGATGAAGGTCAGACCGAAGCCGACTGGATGCAGGTCGGCACCGGGCACCGGCTCGAACTCGGCATACACCGATCCCGTATCACCATACTGATCGACCAAGTACAGCATGCAGTCGCCAATGCCCTTGACCACGGGTGCGGGCACGGCACGCGTATCGGCCTTGTTCGCCACCGCTTCGCCACCGTTCTCCAGTACCTTGGCGAACACCGCATCGGCCGAACGATTGAAGCGAATCGCGAAGCCGCAGGCACAGGGACCGTGCGCGGCAGCGAAATCGGCAGCGAACGAATCCGGCGCCTCGTTGACCAGGAAGTTGACCCCACCCTGCCGGTATACCGTGATCGCACGATGGCGGTGACGCAACACCGCAGTGAAACCCATGCGGCGGAAGTAAGCATGCAAGCGCTCGCCTTGACCGGCAGGCGCGGCGAACTCGACGAACTCGAAACCGTCGATACCCATCGGGTTCTCGAAGGTGGTGACCTGCATGCCGAGATTGATCGGCTGCGGCGAATGTTGCGGCTGTGTACGCATGACGCGCTTCCTGGAAGGCGAGTCGCAGCGACCGCAGCCGAAATTTCACATGCGGACGGACACAAGACTCGCGAGAATGGAGGGTAAGCATCTCTCTCCTCCACTATAGTTACAAATGAAACAACTATCAAGGTGCAATGCAGCATGATGATCGCAACGCCCGTCTCACCGACGCCTGACCAACCTTCGCTGGATCTCGAACAGTTCCTGCCCTACCGCATCAGCGTGCTGTCCAACCGGATCAGCAGCAACATCGCCCGTGTCTATGGCGAGCGCTACGGCATGGCGGTGACCGAATGGCGGGTGATGGCGGTGCTGGCGCTGTATCCAGGGCTGTCGGCCGGTGAGGTCTCAGAGCGCACCGCGATGGACAAGGTCGCGGTGAGCCGCGCGGTGGCGCGCCTACTCGAGCGCGGCTTCATCCATCGAGAGACGCACGGCGATGACCGCCGCCGCTCGGTGCTGCACCTGACCCACGCAGGTGTGGAGGTCTATCACGTGGTCGCGCCGATGGTGCTGGAATGCGAGCGACGCCTGCTGGCACCGTTCAACCAAGACGAGCAACATCTCCTGCACCAACTGATCGACCGCCTAGCCACCGAAGGCTTGGCCAGCATGACCGGCCGCTGAGGCCACGCTGCCCGTTGCAGGGCGCGCCTGCAACCGCGACAGCCGCCGAGAACACGGCGCTGTCGCGATCACGCCGCTACGGCTTGGGCGGCGCCCATTCCTTGAAGAAGGCGAAGAACTTCTTGCGGTCGTAGCTGTTGCCTTTCTCCAGCTCGCTGGTGAACTGCGAATGCAGCAACTTACCGTCGGCATCGAGCACCAACAGATGCGGGAAGGACACGATCTTCGGGTACTGCGCTAGAAACGCTTCGTTCTTGTTGTCTTCGCTGAAATTGACCTTGACCCACACGTAGTTGGCGTCGCGAAAACTGCGCAGTTCCGCGTCGCCCTGGATGAACGTATCGAGAATATGGCAGCGCGAACACGATTCGCCGCCCACCTCGAGCATGATGCGCTTGCCGCCGCGCTTGGCCTCGACGATGGCGGTCTTCAAGTCGTCTGCCGGATCGCGGTGAGGATCGAACTGCGCACTCAACGCCGCCGCCGCCGCCACGTCGGCCGCCGCCGGCGTGTTGCCCGAGGTCACCGGCTGGCTCGGATCGGCCACCGGCGGCTTCTGCACCGAGGTATCCAACGGCTTGGCCGGCGCGTCGGGGGGCGAGGTATTCTTTCCGCAAGCGCCAAGCGCCAAGATCAACGCCAGCGCAGTCCACATCGTCTTGTTCATCGACATTGCGACATCCTCAAATTCATTTGATGCCATGCATCAACTTATTGATCAGCGGTGCGATGAGAAACAGCAACACGCCCGAGCCCAGCAACGCCCAGAAGCCGAAAGTGTAGCCTTTCAGTGCCGAGGCCACGGTCATTCCACTTTCGCCGCTGACGCCCGCAGCGAAGATGCCCGAGAGGTTGTTACCAATCGCCGTGGACAGGAACCAACCGCCCATGGCGAACGCCACGACCTTGGTCGGCGCCAGCTTGGTGGTCATCGATAACCCAATCGGCGACAGGCACAACTCGCCAACGGTCTGGATCACGTAGACCATGAACAAGGTCCAGAAAGGAATCTTGCCGGCGCTATCGACCAGGGCGGACAACGCGTACATCAACAGCGCGAAAGCCAGAGCGTTGAAGATCAGGCCCAAGCCGAACTTGCGCGGGATCGACGGGTTGGCCGAGCGCAGCGCCACCCACAGCAACACGAACACCGGCCCCAACACCAGAATCGCCAGCGTATTGACCGACTGGAACCAGCCGACCGGGAAAATCCAGCCGCCCAGATCGCGCACGACAATATTTTGAGCGAGAAAGTTGAACGAGCTACCCGCCTGCTCGAAGAACATAAAGAACATCACGTTGAACACGAACACGATCAGCATCGCGATCGAACGATCGCGCGGCACCTTGCCCTCGCGGATGCCCTCGATCAGGATCATCGCGCACAACGCCACGAACAAGGTGGTCAGGATCCAGCCGAGAATGCTGGCATCGATGAGCAGCAAGCCGTAGGCCGTGGGAATCAACAACAGCGTCGCCAATAGCACCGCAACCGTGCGACCCATGCCTTCGGCGCCGGCAGGCGGCCGGCCAACCGAGCCGAGCTGGCGCCGTCCGATCCAGAACCACACCAGGCTGATCAGCATGCCGATCCCCGAGGCGATGAACACATATTTGTAGGCCGGCATGGCCTCGGTGCCGAACAGCTTATCGGCCAGCAGGCCCGTCAGGATCGGCGCGAAGAATCCGCCCGCGTTGATCCCCATGTAGAAAATCGTGAACCCCGAATCGCGACGCGGATCGCTGGGCGGATACAGCTTGCCGACCATGGTCGAAACGTTCGGCTTGAACAGTCCGTTGCCGGCGATGATCGTGGCAAGACCGATCTTGAATACTTCTTCGTTGGGGACCGCGATCAGGAATAGCCCGACCGACATGACCACCGCGCCGATCAACAACGAGCGCTGATAGCCAATCAGCCGATCAGCGACGAAACCGCCGAACAGCGCCGAGGCGTACACCAGCGCCAGATAGGCGCCGTAGAGTTTATTGGCCGGTGCCTCGCCCGTCCCGGCGCCCTTGAAGAACTCGGCGACGATGTACAGGGTCAGCGCCCAGCGGATACCGTAGAACGCGAAGCGCTCCCAGAATTCGGTCATGAACAGCATCCACAACGGACGTGGATGGCCCAGCAGGGTTTTGAACTCGGGCGGCTGCGGTGAGGCGGGATGGTTCGACGCGACGACGTCAACACTCATTCGGTGTTCCCTTGCGTATTCAGTATGGGCTGGGGGGAGGCATCCGGCCAGGCCGGGCGACGGGCGAGGATTACCGAGCGGGCGCGCGGCGTCAAATGGCCGTGGGGCACCAGATCCTGAACACGGGAAAAACAGGACACTGCGGACGTAAAGAGGAGCGCGCACACGCTACCGCGCCGCAACGCCATCCGAGCGCTGCTTTCGCGCAGCAGCAGCCTCGAAAAACCAGGCATCGGCGCAAAGACGGGGCCTAGGCTGCGCCGCGCGCTAAGGCTGCATCCCGCGCGGCATTGCCTCCGGGTCAACGTCCACGCGTGCTGGGTTCTGGCCGTCCACTCCCACCGAGGTGCGCACCTCGAACAACTCGGGGAAGAACGTCAATTCCAGCGCCTGCTGCAGGAAACCGACGCCACTGGAGCCGCCCGTACCGCGCTTGAAACCGATCACCCGCATCACCGTGCGCATGTGGCGGAAGCGCCAGAGTTGGAACTGCGTCTCCAGGTCAACCAGGTCCTCACACAGCGCGTATTCGCGCCAATAGCGGTCGTTGTACTCGTAGATGCGCTCGAACACCGGACGCAACAACGGATCGCTGACATGCGGCTGACGCCAATCGCGCGCGTGATAGGTCGCCGGCACCGCATGGCCGAAGCGGGTCAGATAGCGCAAGAATTCTTCGTACAGGCTGGGCGCTTCCAGCACCGCACGCAGCGCGGCCTGGCCCTCGGGATCATGGTCGAACACCGGCAACATCTGCATATTCTTGTTACCGAGCATGGATTCGATGAGGCGGTACTGCAGCGACTGGAACCCGGAGGATGGCCCCAGCACATCGCGAAAGCCCATGTACTCCGATGGCGTCATCGTCTCCAGTACCGACCATTGCTCGGTGAGCTGACGCAGTACCTGCTTGCTACGCGCCAACACCTTGCGGCACGGCCACACGGCATCGCGCTGCAAATGCGCGATTGCCGCCTGCAACTCGTGCCCCAGCAGCTTCAACCACAGCTCGGAGGTCTGGTGCTGGATGATGAACAGCATCTCGTCGTGGTGCGGCGGGTCCGACAATGGCTGCTGTGCCGACAGCAGCCGATCCAGGCGCAGGTAACCGCCATAGGTCAGACGGCCTTCCAGATCGGTATGGATCCCGGTTTCGAGCGGGCGCTGGTTATGTTCGACGGGCATGGGCGGGGCGGACGGTCTGGGCCGGCAAGGGTACCGCAGCGACGGCTGTGGCAGCTTGTTCCACGCGCACAGGCGAACAGTCCCGGCGGCCGAGCAAACGCCAGTGTTTGCCGAGCAAACGCGTGTCCGCCACTTTCATCATCGCGGCATCCACACACACGCTGCGTGGTTGTCGCCCCGGTCAGCAGGACCGATAAAGAGACCGGCACGCGGCACAATAACGGCCCCTCAGTCGTCGAACGGATCAACCTCGGCAACGGTGGACGCGCCCTTGGCCCGCGGCGCACGCACGCAGGGACGGCTACGGATTTCCACATAGAACTGTGTGCCCCCAGCGGCGACCAGCGCATCCACCGCGCGCAGCAACTCCGCCGGCGGCAACACCGTGGCATTGGCCTGCTCGGCACCGAACAACGTGTCGAAATCCCAGTAGTCGGCACCGGCCGGCAAGGTCTTGCGGCGCTCGCGGCGAATGTACTTGCGGATATCGTGCTTGGCGGCATCGAGCAGACGATCGGGGTGCTTACCCTCGATGTGGAGCCGGTAGGTCTTCTTCACTGCGAACATCCTGAAAAGGGAACAGGCGCTGGCTGCGGTGGCGCAGCGCACGCCACGACATCGCGACTGCGCGTGCGCCGCAGGGGCGACGCGGGCCGCCATGGTGCCAGAACCGGCCGCAGGCTGCGGATCGCCCCATCATCGAGACCGATCCCATGACGCTGGCGGCGCAGGATAGGCCACAATAGCCGGCTGGCGCGCCGACCGGCGCCGCTACCCCCCCGACCAGGAGCCGTTCGATGTTCGTAGTGTGTGGAGAAGCCTTGTACGACATCTTCATCGACGGCGATGCCGGCACGTCGGTCGGCATGACCGCGCGGCAGGGCGGCTCGCCGTTCAACGTGGCAATCGGCCTGGCTAGACTCGGCTCGGCCTCGGCGCTGTTCACCGGCCTGTCCACCGATCCGCTGGGCCGCCAATTGCGCGCCACCCTGGAGCGCGAAGGCGTGACGCTGGACTACTGCGTGGACAAACGCGAGGCGACCACGCTGGTGATGGTCGCGCTGGATGCCGGCGGCGTCCCCAACTACGCGTTCTACGGCACCGGCTGCGCCGACCGCGCATTGACCAGCGTCGATCTGCCGACCTTGGCTCCGGCGGTCGGCGGCCTGCATTTCGGCTCCTACACTCTGGTTGCCGAAACCACCGCCAGCACCTTCCAGGCCCTGGCCGAGCGCGAACGCGCGCAGCGGCTGATCTCGCTGGATCCAAACGTGCGGCCTACCGTGGAACCGGACATGGCGGTATGGCGTGCGCGGCTGGCGACGTGGATCGCCCTGGCGCATGTGGTCAAGGTCAGCCAGGAAGACATCGAACTGCTGTACCCCGACCAAGATCCGTTCGCCATCGCCCGCGGTTGGCTACAACACGGGCCATCGCTGGTGGTGATGACCCTGGGCGGCGACGGCGCGGTGGCCTGGAGCGGCGACAGCGAGGTGCGCGTGGCCGGGCGGGTGGTACAGGTGGCCGACACCGTCGGCGCCGGCGACAGCTTCCAAGCCGCCCTGCTGCACCAACTGCCCAACTTGGCCGCGCTCACTGCGCTGGGCAGCACGCCCGCCGCACTGGAGCAGCTCGTGCGCTTTTGCGTGGCCGCAGCGGCGATCAACTGCACCCGTGCCGGGGCCAACCCGCCATCCCTTGACCAGGTGCGCAGCGCACTCTGAGTCACCTCCCGGCGCCCCTCAAGCCTGCGCGATCGGCGCCGATATCCAGGACCTGAGGGTCGCCCTGGGGTCGCGCATGCGGCAAGGCGTGCCCATCCACGGGGAGGATGAGCTGGCATGCCGGATCAACGCGACGAGCCGCCAGTGAGCGGATTGCGCAAGTTATTGTCGCCACGGCGGCGAGATCCGGTACCAGCGACCGCTGCCGCCGCCACAGCGCCTGCGCGCACGCGCAAGCAGGCGCAGGTGCAGGCGCACGAGGGCGTGCCATTGGCAAACCCCGCAACCGACCCGGCTGCTGCCACCGCAGCACTGATTCGCCTGTTTCAGCACGCACACGAACCACCAGAACTGCTCGGCGCCTTCGCCGACGGCATGGCCGGGCTGCATGGCGAACTCGGCGACATGGGCCGGCGCCTGCAATCGGCGGCCAGCAGCGGCGACTGGCCCAGCTATGGCCGCGCACTGCGTCAACTCATCGACAAATACATCCGCACCATCGATGTGGAAGACCCACTGGCCGGACCCAGCGACAGCGAGCGCCTGCGCGACCTGCTGCGCCAGACCGTGGCCGGTGCCCTCGCCTCGCTGCTGCACACGCTGCCGGAACTGGCCAACGAAGCCGAAGCCAGCGGCGAAGCCCTGCGCCAGTGGCAACCCGGACAGCCGCTGGAACCGGTCGCGCAGCGCGTGCGCGAGCTGTGCCACCAGATCGCGCTGCGTGCCAACGACAGCCAGGAGCAGCAGACCCTGCTGCTGAGCCTGTTCGACCTGTTGCTGGAAAACATCGGCGAACTGCTCGACGACACCAGTTGGCTGCAAGGCCAGATCGCGGTGGTACGCGATCTGATCGTCGGGCCGCTGGACCGTTACTCGATCGAAGAAGCACGCGGCAACCTGCGCGAAGTGATCTACAAACAGGGCCTGCTCAAGCAGAGCATCGCCGAATCCAAGGATGCGATGAAAGGCATGATGGTGTCCTTCGTCGAGGAACTGAACGGCATGGCGACCAGCACCGGCGAGTTCCACGACCGTATCGCCGATTACTCGCAGACCATCCGCGACTCACGCAGCATCGCCGACCTTAACCGCCTACTGCAGGAAGTGCTGCAAGACACCGGCCATGTACAGCAGCAGGCACTGCAAGCGCGCGACCACCTGATCGCCGCGCGCCAGGAAGTGGAAGCGGCCGAGCAACGCATCCTGCACCTGGAACAGGAATTACGCGACGTCAGCGACCTGGTGGGAGTGGACCAACTCACCGGCAGCCTCAACCGTCGCGGCCTGGAAGAACTGTTCGCGCGCGAGTTGGTGCGCACCGAACGCAGCGCGCAGCCGCTGTGCGTGGCGATGGTGGACATGGACGACTTCCGCACGCTCAACGCAACCTACGGCCACGCCGGCGGCGACGCCGCACTGCGCCATGTGGTCGAGGTGGCGCGCACCACGCTGCGTGCCAGCGATGCGATCGCGCGCTTCGGCGGCGAGGAATTTTTATTACTGATGCCGGACTGCACGATCTTCGAGGCCAACGCGGCGGTGAACCGGGTGCTGCGCGCCCTGTCCCAGCGCGCGGTAACGCACGAGGACCAGCGCGTCTTTGTCAGCTTCAGCGCTGGAGTCGCGATGCGTGCCGCAGGCGAAAGCCAGGATGCCCTGGTGCGGCGCGCCGACCGCGCGATGTACGAAGCAAAGAAAGCAGGCAAAAACCGCGTAATCTCGGCCGATTAGCATGCGCGACGCAGCGCCACCGGGAAACACGGCACGCGTAACCCGCCATCCCCAGCGCACACGCCTGACCCGCACAGTACAACCTGGCTTATTCGTGTGGATCGCGTAGCAGTTTGATCTGCTGCGGCGATTCCAGTGCGATACCCTCCTCGGCCAGACGCTGCAGCAAGACGAAGAACAGATCGCTGCGGGTGGCGTAGACCAACCGTGGCGAGGCCACATAAGCGTAACTGTTGAGCGTGATGCTGCCATTGGCAATGGAGTCGATGAACACCGACGGCACCGGCTCCTCCAGCACGCCTGGATGCGCCGCGTACAACTCCAGCAACAACGTCTGCAGCCTTGCCACATCGCTGCCAAACGGCACCGCGAACTGGATCTGCACCCGCCCCAACGGCCCGGCCAGGGTCATGTTGCGCAAGGTCTTGGTGATGAATTCGGAGTTGGGCACGATCAGCGTGGAGCGGTCTCCCACCTGGATCTCGGTGGAGCGCACGCTGATCCGACGCACATCGCCTTCATAGTCGCCGATCTTGATCCAGTCACCGATCTTCACCGGACGCTCGGCGAGCAGGATCAGGCCGGAGACGAAATTCTGGGTGATCGACTGCAAACCGAAGCCGATACCGACCGACAATGCGCTGAGCACCAAGGCGATCCGCTCCAGGCCAATACCCAGCGCGGCCAGCGCCCACAGCGTGGCCAGCAGGATGCCGGCATAGCGCGCCATGGTGCTGATCGAATTGCGCGCGCCATCGTCCAGTTCGGTCTTGGGCAGATAGGTATGCGTCAACCAGCGGTGCAGGTACTGCATCGTGGCCAAACCCAACAGCAGCACCAGCACCGCGCGCGCAATCGCGCCTGGATACAACACCACCTTGTCGCTGACCCGAATGCCATCGAACAAGAGCGAGAACCTGTCGTAGAAGATCGACACATTCGTGCCGAATGGCATCAACAACGCGCCGACACCGATCAGCAGCAGCAACACCCGCAATAGCGCCGAGGTCAATACGCCGGCCTGCTCCAAGCGGCTGGGACGCACGCCGAAAGCGCCATTGGCGACACGGCTGATACGGCCAATGTGGCCATCGCTGGCAAACAGCCATAGCGCGAAATCATCGGCGAAATTCATCGTCAGGCGCATTGCGCCGAGGATCATCGTGATCCAGATGAGCTGGCGGGTGATGAACAAGCCCAGGTAGAGATAGCCCAACAGTGCCGCCAGCAGCGCCGCCGCCACCACCACCTTGACCAACACACCGATCAACGCCAACGCACCACGATGTCGACTGGACGGCGGCTGCGCATGGGCCAGTGCCTGCGCCGCAGCCTCGGCGTACTGGCGTCGACGCAACCGCGACAGGCTATTGACCGTCGCCAGAATCAGCACGGCGTAGGCCAGTGTGACCACCCCATCGACCGCGACCGTGGCGGCATCGCCGATACGACTAGCCTGCTTCAGCACCAACAGCATGCCGCTGATCCAGGACAGCGCCGCAGTCGCCCAGGTGTATTTGCGCAAACGCCACGCGGTGGCGTCATCGATCGGAAACAACCGCCAACTCGACTGCTTGGGCAGCAACACACTGGCCCCCAGCGACCCCATGAATGCCGTCGCAAAACTCACCACGACGAACCCGCTGAGCACAGCCTCCAGCCGCGCCGGGATCGCGTCGATACTGCGCAGCGTCTCGGCCAGCGCCAGCGCGGCAAGACCAGGGGTCAACGTGCCCAGCAGCAGAAACCACAGCGCCAACCCGGAACGACGCAGGCGGCTGCCCGGCGCACGCGACATTGCATAGCGTTTACCCAGCCAGCGCAGCAGGTAACGCAATGGAAACAGCAAGAACAACGCCAACGCGACACCGATGCCGAGCGCACCGGCACCGTGATCGGCAAGCGCCGTATCAAACGCCTGCCCCGCCTGCGCGTACAGCGCTAACAGACGGTCGCGATCATCAGGAAAATCGCTGGCGATCTGCTGCCACAGCGCGGGCGACAGCGGCGAGGGCGAGCGCAACGACAGCTCCTGACTGAAATGCTCGGCGCGCGCGCGCTCGATGTCATCGGCTAGCTGTCTGGCCTCCATCGCGAGCAACTTGCCGCGCTTGATTCCCGAATCCAGCCTGCCGTGCTGGCGGGTGAAGGCATCACGCTGAGCGGCGATATCGGGTCCATCGCCGGGGGCGGCCGGCCCGAGCTGCTGCAGGCGCGCATCCACCTGCGCCAACTGCGGCGACAGGGTCGACACCACCCCCCGTGCCTCGTCCTCGGCGTCGCCCACCTGCACCACCAGCTCCTGCCATGCGCCCTGGTCGGCGGCATCGGCCTGCGCACGGCGAGCATCCTTCAACGCTTGCTCGGCGTGGTCCAGTATGGCCTGCGGATCTTGCGGCATGGCCGCGCCCTGCGGCTGAGCGGACGCGACCAGAGCCGCGCACAGCAACACGGCCAACGCGACATAAGACAACAAAGACCGGGGCACGAAACGGGGCAACACTCGCACGCAGAAACCAACATGGACAAACGCGGACCACCGCGGGTGCGGCGCACTATACGACGCCCTGCTTGAACCGGAGCAACGCCAGCACCACCGCGCATCCAAGGCAGATGCCGCGATGCGTTCAGCCCAGCGCGCCGATTCCAGCCGGCCGCGTCAGATCGTCACAGCACCTTACCGGCGGTGTTGCAGCTGGAAATTGCGTCTAAGCTACGCCTCCCCAGTCAGTCGCCCCATCCACCGATGCTCTACGCGCAAGTCCACCTCACCTTGCCCGCCTGGATCCACGATGCGATCGATCCACAGGCCGTCTATGCCAGCGATACCGACAAGGTAGCGCTAGCGGTGGAACTGTCGCGTCTGAACCTGGAGGCCGGCAGCGGCGGTCCGTTCGGCGCGGCGGTCTTCGGCCCGGATCACCGGATCGTCTCGGTCGGGGTGAACCGGGTGGTGCCGCAAACCACGTCGCTGGCGCATGCCGAGAACATGGCCTACATGCTGGCGCAACAGCGCCTGCAAAGTCCGCGTCTGAACGCCGTGCTATCGCCAGTCACCCTGGCGACATCCTCGCAACCGTGCTGCCAATGCTATGGCGCAACCATCTGGGCCGGCATCGACCGCCTACTGATCGGCGCCAGTGCCGAGGACGTCATGGCACTGACCACATTCGACGAAGGCCCACTGCCTGCAGACTGGGTCGGCGAACTGGAACGCCGCGGTATCGAAGTGGTACGTGGCCTGCACCGCGATGCCGCCTGCGCGGTCCTGCGTCGCTACGGCGAGCTCGACAGCGCCCGCTATTGACCTCGCCAACCCAAGGCTTGCCCATGTCCTCTGTCAACGGCCTGCTGTGCTATTGCCGGCCCGGCTTCGAACCCGAACTGGCCGCAGAACTCAACGCGCGCGCCGCCAGCATCGGGCTCGCCGCCTACGCACGCACCGAGCGCAACAGCAGCTACGCGCTACTGATCTGCGATACCCCACTGCCAGCGCACACGCTGCGCTGGCGTGAGTTGATTTTCGCGCGGCAGACATTGCACCTGTTGGCCGAACTGCGCGACTTGCCACCCCACGACCGCATCGCCCCCATCGTGCTGGCACTGGCCGGACAGGCACGTTTTGGCGATCTATGGGTCGAACACCCGGACTCGGACAGCGGCAAGCCACTCTCGGGCCTGGCGCGCAGCTTCGGCAACGCGTTACGGCCAGCGCTGCGCAAGGCCGGCCTGCTCAGCGACACGCCACAACCTCGGCTACCGCGCCTACACGTGTATTTCCTGAGCGGCACCCACGCCCTGCTCGGCATCGCCGATAGCAACGACAGTGCGCCGTGGCCGCTGGGCATTCCACGGCTGAAACTGCTGCCCGATGCCCCCTCGCGCTCGGCGCTGAAGCTGGAAGAAGCACTGCTGGCGCTGATGACACCGCACGAGCGCGAAACCCTGCTGCGACCGGGCATGCGTGCCGCCGACCTCGGTGCCGCCCCCGGCGGCTGGACCTGGGTGCTGACCCGCCAACATCTGCATGTGACCAGCGTGGACAACGGCCCGCTACGCCAGCACGTGCTCGACAGCGGCCTGGTCGATCACCTGCGCGCCGACGGTTTCCACTGGAAACCACCACAGCCGCTGGACTGGATGGTCTGCGACATGGTCGAACAACCACGGCGCGTCGCCGAACGCATGGCCACCTGGTTCCGCGAGGGCTGGTGCCGGCATGCGATCTTCAACCTCAAGCTGCCGATGAAAAAACGTTGGGACGAAACCCAGCTCTGCCTGGATCTATTCGCCGAACGCGCTGAACGCCCCCTGCAAGTGCGCGCCAAACAGCTCTATCACGACCGCGAAGAGATCACCGTGCTGGCGATACCGGGCTGAGCGCACACTGCCGATTGCAACGTTTGTTCGGCGGCAACACAGCGCATAACGCGCCAGCAACGAACATCTGCGCCATACCCGCTACAACACGATGCGCTGCCCACCAGCGCCCGCCGAACGGTAAGTCGCATCGACGATGCGGATATCGCGCAAGCCTTCTTCGCCCGGTGCACGCAATGGCCCACCGTTGAGGATCGCCAAGGCGTCCTCGTCCATCTGCAACGCCTGCTGATGACGCACCGTCGCATCGAACACACGTCCGTCGCTCGCCTCGCCATGGATGCCGTCGTATGCCTGGAACGGCGCCAATCCATACCAACCGTGCTCGCATTCGGCACGCAGTCGATTCATGTTGCGACCAAAGCTGGTTGCACACTCGGCCACCACGCCGTGCGGAAATTCCAGGGTGAAGCGCATCTGTTCCTCGACTTCGTCGAACAACGCAGGCCGTTCCGTTGAGCGGATCGCGCTGACCGCCAGCGGCTCGGCGCCCACCGTGTAGCGCGCCGCGTTGAGCGGATACACGCCCATGTCGTACATCGCACCGCCGCCGAACTGCGCACGCAGCCGCCATGGCCGCTGCGCGGGATCGGTGTCGTGGTAGCCGTCGTAGCCGGCTTCGGCGTATACCCTGTGCATGGCACCGAATGGGCGTTCACTGGCGAAGGCGATGATCCGCCGTGTGTTCGGCTCGTGCTGCATGCGATAGCCGATACTCAGCCGCACCTTGTTGCGCGCACAGGCGTCGATCATCGACTGGGCCTCGTCCGCATGCAGCGCCATCGGCTTCTCGCACCACACATGCTTGCCTGCCGCTGCGGCGCGCAGCGTCAGTGGCGCATGCAGCGAGGTCGGTGTGACCACGTAGACCACGTCGATCGCCGGATTATCGGCGATACGCTCCAACTCGTCGTAGCTGTAGACGTTGCGATCCGGGATACGGTACTTGGCCTGCCAGTGCGGAATTTTATCCGGCGAACCGGTGACGATGCCGGCGAGTCGGCAATACCGGGTCAATGCCAAGCCCGGCGCCAAGCGCTCGCTGGCGTAACTGCCCAGTCCAACCAGCGCCACACCCAACGGCTTGCGACGCTTGCCGCGCCCCCTTGCCCACAGCGGCGCGGCCAAGGTTCCCGCAGCGGCCGCGGACAACGCGCTCGATAGCAGAAGACGACGATTCGGCGAGGACAGCGTCATGCGCAACTCCAACCGGACAGTGGCAACAGCTTAACCGCATCCACCACATCGCACAGTGCGCGGCATACCACCGGCTCGGCGACGGCTCTGGCACACTGCCGCTCCTGCCCTCCCGGAGACGCGCATGCGCCGCCTGTTCCTCGCTATCGCCACCTTGCTACTGGCCTCCTCCGCAGGTGCGCAAGACAGCCTCCTCAGCACCCACGACCTGATCGGCGATGGCGTCTTCACCCACAACATCGAAGGCCCGGCGAGCGGACCGGACGGTGCGTTGTACGTGGTCAATTTCGGCCACGACGGCAGTATCGGTCGCGTCAATCACGATTCCGCCGGACATGCGCACGCGGCACTGTTCGTGGAGCTTCCCGACGGCAGCATCGGCAACGGCATCCGCTTCGACCGCCGTGGACGCATGTACGTGGCCGACTACGGCCACCATCGCATCCTGCGTATCGACTTGCACAGCAAACGGATCGAGGTCTACGCCGCACTTCCCGGCGCCTTCCAGCCCAACGATATCGCGATGGCGCCGGACGGCACGCTATACGCCAGCGATCCGGACTGGAAACGCAACGTCGGCCAACTGTGGCGCATCGATCGCGACCACAGCGCGCATCTGATCGAAACCGACATGGGCACGACCAACGGCATCGAGGTCAGCCCGGACGGCAAGCGTCTATACGTCAACGAGAGCATACAGCGCAGGATCTGGGTCTACGACCGCGCCGACGATGGCACGCTGTCCAACAAGCGGCTGTTTACCAGCTTCGTCGATTTCGGCCTGGACGGCATGCGCTGCGACGCCGACGGCAACCTGTACATCGCCCGCTACGATGCAGGCAAGGTGTTGGTACTGGCGCCCGACGGTAGCGTCCTGCACGAAGTCGCGACCAAGGGCCGCAAGCCCACCAACCTGGCCTTCGGCGGCAAAGACGGGCGCGAGGTCTATGTGACCCTGCAGGATCGCGGCGCGATTGAGACATTCCGCAGCGATCATCCAGGACGCGAACACGGGCACTGATGGGATACGCATCGCAGCGGCGTCTCAATCCACGCAATCGGCGCAGGGCATCCTGCGCGCCTTGCCTGGAGGAACGCACACATGCAACCGCTCACGTTGAACGATCCCGCCGACTTCGCCGAGGAATTCCTCAGACTGACCCTGCTTCAAGGGTTCCAGTCGCTGACCAAACGCGACCTGGAATTACTGATTTTCGTCTTGCTGGAACGCGACGGCGCAATCGCGCGCAGCGATCCCAACGCGGTGGTGGCCCTGCGCCTGCGGGTGACACCAACCAAAGTGAAGGGCCTGCGTCGCGATGGCTACGCGCGCTGGCGCGCACTGGTGCCGGAGGACGGCGAAGCCGCGCTGCAACGCATCGTGGCCGCACTCTTGACCGAGGACAACCTGCGCGCCGGGGCAAAACATGTCAGCGAGCGCAGCAAAAAAGATGGCTTTCTGGCGATCCGCATCGAGCACCCGGACGACCAGCAGCGCTTTGAACAAGCCATCCTCGACGTCGGCGCGATGCCGGTATACGAGCGCAACCGCGATGTGATCGCCGTGCGCTTCGACACGCTGCTGAAGATTGCCGAACGCTGGGGTTACCTGCAGCCGGAACCGGAAAAGGTGACACGCGCGCTGGAAAAGCTCGCCCCCACCGCGGAAGAAGTCGCCGAGCTGTTGAAACAAGACCTGAGCAAGCTACGCTGGCAGGATGTACGCAGAGTGCTCAACAGCCTTGGCGTCAAAGCCATCGCCAGCACTGCAGAAGGCGGATTGAAGGGACTGTTGAAACTCGCGTTCCCGTTCATCCCACTCTGAAACCATCACCGCTCACCGATTGCCTTACCGGAGTCCGTCATGTCCATGCACTACCCTCGCGCCATCCTCATCGCCTGCCTGTCCGCAACGATTGCCATGCCCGGCGTCGCACAAAATCTCAACGCGACCTCCAGCGTGACCACCCAACCACTGCGCGATGTCCACGCCACGGTCAGCTCGCAGCCACTGAGCAACGGCGTGGTGACGCACCAGGTCCAGTTGCACACCGCTGCCGGCGAAGCGCCGGTGACCGTGCGCACGATCCAACCCGAGCGCGTCGCGGGCAACTACCACATCGACTTCGACGCGCTGGACAGCGATCACGACGGCTACATCAGCCGCAGCGAGGCACAGGCCAATCCATCGCTGGCCGACGAATTCGATGCACTGGACACCCCCCATAGCGGACGCCTCAGTCGCACGCAATTGGCCGGCTGGCGGTAAGCCTGCCTCGTCGCACCTCGCTCACGGCAGCAGCCACAAGTCGACTCGATAAGCATCACGCATAGCCAATGCAACGCACACTCATATCCCGGATGCGCGCTTCCAAAATGCATGCATCAACAGCGGCAATTTACCGGCCAGCCCCAACAGCGGCCCACGCAGCAGGGTCAGGTGCAGGTCATCGTTGGAGAACACCCGGTTGATCGTATGGAAACCATAAGCAGCCACGGTGTTGTCACTGCGCCGTGCACGCGCCCAACGCGCCAACCGATGCGGCGCAGCCCAATCGACACCGCGCGCCTGTGCCCGCCGCACCAGCGCCGCCAGTGCGGCGACATCGCGCAGGCCGAGATTGACCCCCTGCCCAGCCAGCGGGTGCACCACGTGCGCAGCATCGCCGAGCACCAACAGACCGTCGCGCCGATACGCTTCCACCAGTTGTCGACGTAGCGGGAATCCGACCCGCGGCGACGCGGCACGCATCGTGCCCAGACGGGCCCCGAAAGCCTGAGTCAGTTCCGCGCCGAAGGCCGCCTCATCCAGCGCCAGCACTCGCCTCGCCTCCGCCTCGGGCAATGTCCACACAATCGAGCTGCGGCCATCGGCAAACGGCAACAATGCCAGCGGCCCACCCGGCAGAAAACGCTGCCAAGCCGTGTCCTGATGCGGCAATTCGGTCTGTACGAAAGCTACCACGCCGCACTGACCATAATCGTGTGCCGGCGCATCCAATCCGGCCAAACCACGCAAGGTGGACTCGGCACCATCGGCGGCGATTGCCAGACGCGCATCGAGCCGGCGGCCATCGTCCAGGCGCAAACGGACGCGCTCGTGCGACGGTTCAAACGCCTCCACCTGTGCCGGGCAGTGCAACTGCACACCCGCCGCTGGCAGCGCCGCCCACAGTTGCTCGACCAACAGCGCGTGTTCAACGATCCAACCCAACTGATCGCGTCCCAGCGCATCGGCATCGAACGCCAACTCACCGCCGCCACCTGCATCCCACACGCGCATGCGCCGGTATGCGCAAGCACGGCGCGCGAGCACCTGCGACCACACTCCCGCACCGTGCAACAGCGCCGCGTTATCCGCAGCGAAGGCATACACCCGCAAGTCCGGCGTCGCCGGCGACCAACGCGGTGGTTCGCACCCCTCGACCAGCGCCACCGCCAAGCCCTCGCCAGCCAATGCCAACGCGCACGCCGCACCGACCACGCCACCACCGACCACCACCGTATCCAACATCCCGCGCCGGCTCATGTTGCGGCCTCCCGACACAGTCGCGGCACCTCGCCACGGAAACCCATCGCCCCGCCGACCAGCAACGATTGCAGCGGCGCGGCCCGTGCTGCGGCCAGCAGCCCCAGACTGCGCAACGGGCGCAGCACGGACGCGGGATTGGCCGTCAGCCGCGCCAGCCCGCCGGAAAAAGCCACCGTGCGCTGGCGATCCTGCTCGCGGCGCCGCACGTACTCCTGCAGCAGCGTCGGCGCGCCGGGATCGGTACGGTCGTGTTCGAGTAGTTCGGCCAGGGTCAGCGCATCGCGCAGCCCCAGGTTGAAACCCTGCGCACCCAGTGGATGCAGGGTCTGCGCGGCATTGCCCAGCAGCACCGCACGCGCATCGATGAGGCGATCGGCCAGAACCTGCACGATCGGATACACACTGCGCTCGCCACTGCCGAGCAAGCGGCCCACCCGCCAACCCAGCGCGTCTTGTAAGCGCCGCAGCCAAGCCTCCTCGTCCAACGCCGCCACTGCGTCGGCGTCCTCGGTGGCGACCGCGTGGATCGCACCGTAATGCCGATCACCACGTGGCAGCAGCGCGGTCGGACCGTCATCGCGGAAGCGCTCGTAGGCGGTGCCGTCGGGTTGACGGCTCCCACGCACCCGCGCCACGAACAGGGTTTGATGAAAATCGTGGCCGATCGCGCCGATACCCAACGCATCGCGCACCGCGCTGGCGCTACCGTCGGCGCCGACCAGCAAGCGCGCCTGCAGCACCTGCTCGGTGCCGTCGTGAACGACGCGCAGCCGCCGCACATTGGAAGTGTCCCCGTCTTCGACCGCCACGCAGCGCGCGGGCCGGTAGCGGTGCACATGCGAGGCCGCGGCCAGGCTCGCCTCCAGCGCCTGGCCGAAGTCGCGCGCCACCACCACCTGACCGAATGCCTCGCGCCCATAGTCAGCGGCGTCCAGCCGAACCCGACCAAAATCGCCGGCACGACTGATGTGAATGCGCCGGATCGGGCCGGTCGGTGCGCGCAAGCGCTGCATCACGCCGAGCGCGGTCAGTGCGTTGACCGTGGCTGCGGCAAAGCTGAGATTGCGCTGGTCGAACACCGGCGGCAACGCGCCAGGCGGCGCGGCCTCGACCAAGCCCACGTCCATCCCCAGGCGGTCCAGCGCGATAGCCAGACTGGCACCGACCAGGCCGCCGCCCACGATCACTACGTCATGTCGCTTGCTCATCCGGCCATGATACGACCTGCGCCAGACTCACCGGCGATCACGGTCTGGCTCGCCTTCCAGGCAAGCGGCCCCGCGCACTTGCGGGCACCATGCTTCCAGTAGAATCCAAACCTTAACGCGCACCGGTGCCCGCTCGCCATGACGTCCTCCCCCCACCGCCTCCCCGCCCTGCTTTTGCTGGCGTCACTGCTGGCTGCAACCCGCATCAATCACTTCGGCGCCATTCCCGATGCGTCCTGGGCGGTGTTCTTCATCGGCGGCTTCTACCTGCGCAGTTGGACCGGCTGGGCGTTCCCGCTGCTGATGGCACTGGCGGTACTGGTCGACTATCTGGTCATCCACGGCCAGGGCCTGGATTTCTGGCAGCACTACTGCGTATCGCCAGCGTACTGGTGTCTGATCCCGGCGTACTTTGTGCTGTGGATCGGCGGCGCCTGGCTGGCGCACCGCTACCGCAGCGCCGACTGGCGCGCGCTGGGCCTGGCCACGGGCAGCCTGCTGGCCGCGGTGGCCCTGTGCCACCTGATCGCCCAGGGCAGCTTTTACTGGGTCAGCCACAGCGTGGCCAATCCCACGGTGGCTGGCTGGCTGAAGAACTACAGCGACTGGCTGTTGCCTTATCTGAGTAGCGCAGGCCTGTACGTGGCGCTGGCCGCCGCGATCCAGGTCGGCCGCGAGCAGTTGGCACGCCTGGGCCAGCGCGACCAGCCAACCGGCCACTGAGCGGACATGGGCAACCGTCTCACCAAGATCTATACCCGAACCGGCGACGACGGCAGCACCGGACTGGGCGACGGCAACCGGGTCGGCAAAGATTCGGCCCGGGTCACCGCCTACGGCACCGTGGACGAGGCAAATTCGGCAATCGGCCTGGTGCTGGCCTGTGCGCTGGCCGAGGATGTGCGCCAGTTGCTGACCGCGATCCAGCACCAACTGTTCGACCTCGGCGGCGAGTTGTGCATTCCCGGCCACGCCGCGATCCAGGACGCCGACATCGACGCGCTGGAACAGCATCTGGACCACTACAACGCGACCCTGCCAGCCTTGCGGGACTTCATCCTGCCCGGCGGCGGCGAGGCAGCGGCGCGCTGTCACCTGGCCCGGACCATCGTGCGCCGCGCAGAACGCGAGACGGTCGCGCTCTCGCGGCAGGACGCGGTACGCCCGGAGGCGGTGCGCTACCTCAACCGCCTGTCGGATCTGCTGTTCGTGTTGGCGCGCGTGCTGGCCCGCGCCGATGGTCACGGCGACGTGCTGTGGCGCCACGACCGTCGACACGCCTGAGCAGCACCCCACACCGCGCCCGCACATGTTGATCTACACACATCCAGACTGCCTCGGCCACATGCCGGGGCCAGAACATCCGGAACGGCCAGAGCGCGTGGCAACGGTGGTCACCGCCCTGCGCGAGGCTTTCCCCACACTGGAATGGCGTCAAGCACCGCTGGCCAAGCTCGGTGATCTGGCACGAGTGCACGAGCAGGCACTGATCGATCGCATCCTGGCCGACATCGACGGCACGCACGCGCTCGACATGGATACCGTGCTCTCGCCTGGCTCGCGCGCCGCCGCGCTACGCGCCGCCGGGGCCGGAACTGCGGCGGTGGATGCGGTCATGCGCGGGGAAAGCGACACGGCCTTCTGCGCGGTACGCCCGCCCGGCCACCACGCCACCGCGACCACCGCAATGGGCTTTTGCCTGTTCAACAACGTTGCGATCGCCGCTGCCCACGCCCTCGACACCCATGGCCTGGAGCGGATCGCCATCGTCGACTTCGATGTGCATCACGGCAATGGCACTCAAGCGATCTTCGAGCGCGACGCTCGCGTGCATTACCTCAGCACCCACCAGTCCGGTCTGTTTCCGCACTCGGGTGGGAGCAACGAGCGCGGCATCGGCAACCTGCACAATGCCTTGCTGGCGCCGGGTAGCGACGGCATGGGCTTCCGTAACATCTGGGCCGACCGGATGCTGCCGCTGCTGGACGCCTTCAAACCGCAACTGCTGCTGATCTCCGCTGGCTTCGACGCGCATCTGCGCGACCCGCTCGCCGACCTGATGCTGGACAGCGAAGACTTCGCCTGGCTCACCACGCAATTGCGCACGCTCGCACAGCGGCATGCACAGGGCCGCGTGGTGTCGCTACTGGAAGGCGGCTACGACCTGCAAGCGCTGCGCGAATGCAGCATCGCCCACGTCGACGCATTGCGCTGAACCCCTACGGCCCCGATGCACCCCTCACGCCCCGCAGGCCGTCTTCATTGCCCCCATGCACAGGATGGGGCAAGCTAGCGACCGTTTTCGCCCGATACCTGACGCGCGTGCGCCGAGCTCTCCGCCTGCTACCCCTTCCGTTCAGTATCGCCCTCTGTCTGCCGGCAGTGGCGGCCGAAAAGCCGCCGAACTGGGGGCTGTGCCCAACCCCTGACGTGCTGCCCAAGTTCGACGACGCCCCCAAGCCGGATCCGAAGCTCGCCGAGAACCGCGAACAGCAGCCGACCGATGTCGAGGGCGACCAACTCTCGGGCACCACGACCATCCCGAACTACACCGGCAACGTCGCGCTCAAGCGCGGCGACCAGTTCATGGGCACCGACAGCCTGCGGATGGACACCGAGACCGGCAACTACATCGCGCAGGGTCACGTGCGCTACCAGGATTCGTCGATCCGCCTGATCGCCGACCGCGCCGAAGGCAATCAGGACACCAACACCCACAAGATCACCAACATCCGCTATCAGTTGATCTCCCGCCGCGGCAACGGCACCGCCAACTCGGTAGACCTGCAAGGTGCACTGGGGCAAATGCACCACTCCACCTACACCACCTGCGATCCCTCGCAACGGGTGTGGGAACTCTCCGCACCGGAGATCGACGTCGACAGCAACGAAGGGTTCGGCACCGCGCGCAATGCGGTCCTGAAAATCTACAACGTGCCGATCATGTACTCGCCCTGGTTCAAGTTCCCGATCGACGACAGTCGCAGCAGCGGCTTTTTGTTTCCGACGTTCGGCTTCACCGGCCGCAATGGGTTCGATTACACCCAACCCTACTATTTGAATCTGGCACCGAACTACGACGCCACGCTGTATCCGCGCTTCATGAGCCGACGCGGCCTGATGCTCGGCAGCGAATTCCGTTATCTCTACGATGGCGGCAAGGGCGAGGCACTGGCGGGCTACCTGCCCGACGACAAACTGCGCGACAAGGACCGTGGTCGCTTCCAGTACCTGGGCTACCACAACATCAACGCGCAATGGCAGGTGCGCGCCTCGCTGATCTGGGTCAGCGACGATCGCTATACCGAAGACTTCTCCAACCGCCTGCTCGGCAACACCGTCAGCAACCTGCAGAGTACGGTCGGTGTCTACGGCACCGGCGAGACCTGGACCGCCGGGCTGATGGCCGATCGCTGGCAACTGGCCGACTACACGCTCACTGAAGATTCGCTGCCCTATAGCCGCCAGCCGCGCGCGTTCTTCAACTGGAACAAACCACTCGGCGACTACTTCGAGGCCGGGCTGTACAGCGAGGCGGTGCGCTTCGTACACGACGACGTCCACGCCAAGGACGCGCTGTACCAGCGCACCGGGGTAATCAGCGAGCGACCCGGCGGGGAGCGCCTGGATATCAAACCCTACCTCTCCATGCCGCTGGCCGGTGCCGCCTGGTTCCTCAAGCCGACCCTGGCATGGCGCTATACCACCTACCAATTGGAAAGGGACCTGGCGAACACGCTCGGCGGCGACACCACCCCCTCGCGCAGCCTGCCGATCGCCAGCGTCGATGCCGGGGTCTACTTCGACCGCGATGCCAAATTCGGCAACACCAACTATCTGCAAACCCTGGAACCACGGCTGTTTTATCTGTACACGCCGTATCGGGACCAGAACGACCTGCCAATCTTCGACACCCGCGAGTTCACCTTCAGTTGGGGACAGTTGTTCCGCGACTCGCGCTACACCGGCGCCGACCGCCAGAACGATGCCAACCAGTTGACCATGGCATTGAGTTCGCGCCTGCTGCGCCAGAACGACGGCAAGGAAAAGCTATCGGTCAGCCTGGGGCAGATCCTGTATTTCGACGACTCCCGGGTGAGCCTGCCCAACAGCGACACCGCGATCGCGCAGGGCAAGTCGGCCTGGGTCGCCGACGCCAACTACATGATCAACGACCGTTGGACGCTGGGCAGCACCTATCAGTGGGATCCCAAGTATCACCGCAAGGATCTGGCCAGCGTCCGCATGCGTTACCTGCTGCCGGGCGACGGCATCGTCAACGTCGCCTACCGCTACCGCCGCGACCTGCTGGAGCAGGCCGATGCCTCGTTCCTGTACCCGATCAATTCGAATTGGAGCCTGGTCGGCCGTCATTACTATTCGTTCATGGACAAAAAGCCGCTGGAGAGCATCCTCGGCGTGCAATGGGACAGTTGCTGCGTGGCCGTGCGCGCGCTTGCACGGCGCTATGTGCGCAATCGCACCGGCGCAATGGACACCGCGTTCCAGATCGAATTCGTCCTGAAGGGGTTCTCGTCGCTGGGGCAGGACACGGACCGCGTTCTGCGCCGTGCTATCCTCGGCTACAACCGCGACGACCTGTACTTGGTCCCGCCCAGCAATACCACGGCCGATCCGGACGCTTACGATCCGAACCAGATTCCATGACCAAGACCCTCTCTGCTTTCCTCGTCGCCGTGCTGGCCATCGCTGGCGTCTCCACCCAGGCCACCGCACAACAAACCCAACCGCTGGACCGCATCGCTGCGGTGGTCGACGAGGATGTCGTGCTGCAGAGCGAGCTGGATCGCGCCTTGCGCAACGTCAAAGCACAGTATGCCGGTCGCGACACGCAGCTGCCTCCTGATAACGTGCTGCGCCGCCAAGTGCTCGAGCGTCTGGTTCTGGTCAAACTGCAAGTGGCCCGCGCCAACAGCACCGGCATCCATGTCAGCGACGACGAACTGAACCGCGCCATCGCCAGCATCGCCCAGCAGAACAATACCGACGTGGATGGCCTGCGCAAGAAAATCGCCGCAGACGGCATGTCCTACGACGACTTCCGCAACTCGGTGCGCGACGAAATCACCGTGCAACGCCTGCGCCAGAGCTTCGCGCAAAGCCGGATCAATGTCAGCGAAAGCGAAGTGGATGCCGCCCTGACCCAACAGGCCACCATCGGCACCCAGTATCACCTCGCGCATATCCTGGTTGGTTTGCCGGAAGGCGCCACCGCCGAGCAGATCAAGACCGCGCAGGGCAAGATCGATGGCGTCAAGAGCCTGATCGACAAGGGCGAGATCGACTTCAATGCCGCCGCCGTGCGCTACTCCGACAGCCCCAACGCGCTGGAAGGCGGCGACCTCGGCTGGCGTAGCCTGGACGAGATCCCGAACGCATTCGCGCAGTTGATCCGCGATATGAAGCCCGGCCAGGTCGCTGGCCCGCTGCGCGGCCCCAGCGGCTTTCAGTTATTGAAGCTGGTCGAAGTACGTGACGCCGCCGCCAACCCGGAAAAGAAGACCGTCACCGAGTACCACGCCCGCCACATCCTGGCGCGGATCAACGACGCCCAGACCGATGCCGCCGCCAAGGCCAAGATCGAGACCCTGCGTGCGCGCATCGCCGGTGGCGCCGATTTCCAGAAAGTGGCCAAGGAAGCCTCGGAAGATGCCAACACCCGTAGTCAGGGCGGCGATCTGGGCTGGTTCCCGATCGATGCGTTCGGCGCGGATTTCGGCCACCAGGTCGAAAGCCTCCAGGACGGACAGATTTCCCAGCCGTTCCGTACCGAGGCTGGCTGGCACATCCTGCAACGCGTCGGCGCGCGCCAGACCGACGTCACCAGTGACACGCAGCGCGCCCAGGTCCGCGAGACCATCGGTCGTCGCAAGCTAGAGGAAGAGTACAACCGCTTCCTGCAGGAAATGCGTGGCGAAGCCTACGTCGACCTGCGCCTGGGCAACACCGACACGACGACGCCGGCCGCGGAGACCACGCCAGCGCCGGCGGCCACTGCTACCAAGCACTGAACCCATGCGCCCCTCGCTCGCGCTGGTCCCAGGCGAGCCGGGCGGGATCGGCCCGGAGCTGTGCGTGCGGCTGGCACAACAGCCGCGCCACGACTGCCAACTGCTGGCTTTCGCCGATCCGGACACACTACGCGCCGCCGCCGCCGCACTGTCACTCCCACTGCGGCTGCTACCCGAATCCAGTGCCGCCATCGCCCCCGGCGACTTGCGTCTGCGCGCCGTCCCCAATGCCGCGCCCAACCGGTTCGGTCGTACCGAGCCGGCCAATGCCGCTGCGGTGATCGGCGCATTGACCCAGGCCGCCGACGCCTGCCTGCGTGGCGAACTGGCTGGCATGGTCACCGGCCCGGTGCACAAGGCCGCGATCAACGCAGGGGGCATCGCCTATACCGGCACGACCGAACTGCTCGCCCAGCACGCAGGCTGCGAGGTCGTGATGATGCTGGCAAACGAGATCGTGCGCGTCGCCCTGGCCACCACGCATTTACCGCTGCGCGCAGTCGCCGACGCCCTGACCCCCGCACTCTTGGAACGCAGCCTGCGCATCACCCACGCCGCACTGCGCCGCACATTCGGCATCGCCATGCCCACCATCGCCGTACTGGGACTCAACCCGCACGCTGGCGAGGACGGTCATCTGGGACACGAGGAGATCGAGGTCATGCAGCCGGTGCTGGACGCCCTGCGCGGCGAGGGTATGCGCTTGCTCGGCCCGCTGCCCGCCGATACCGCATTCCTGCCGCAGAAGCTGACCGAAGTCGACGCCGTGCTGGCGATGTACCACGATCAAGGGCTGCCGGTGCTGAAATACAGTGGTTTCGAGCAGGCTGTGAATCTGACCTTGGGCCTGCCCTACCCGCGCGTAGCGGTCGACCACGGCACCGCGCTGGAACTGGCTGGCCGTGGCCTTGCCGACCCATCCAGTCTGTTCGCCGCAGCCGCCTTGTGCGCGCAGCTGGCTGCGCGCCAGGACAGATAACCTTGCCTGCGTTGTCGCAGCGACGTCGGCTTCGAGTGGTCCACCCCCATGCAAAATCTTCGACAACGCGCGTCGCAACTGACAGCGCGCAAGGCAGCAGAACGCGGAATCACCAAAGGACACCGCTCATGCTCAGCCAGGCAATCCCAAATCCCAGGACGCGCATGCGGATGATGCCGGCACGCCGCATCGCCCATCCCATGCCGATAAAATGCACGCCATGACCTCCTCTCCCGGCTTCGGCGCACCGGCCAAGAAATCGCTCGGCCAACACTTCCTCAGCGACCGCCACTACATCGACAATATCGTCCGCGCGGTGAATCCCAAACCAGGCGACCGACTGGTCGAGATCGGCCCCGGACAGGGCGCGATCACCTTCCCGCTGCTGCGCCGGCATGGACAGCTGACCGTGATCGAGTTCGATCGCGACCTGATCGCGCCACTGACCACCACCGCAGCCAACCTCGGCGAACTCACCATCCTTCACCGCGATGTGCTCTCGGTGGACTTCGGCGCGCTGGCTGGCGATGGCCGCATCCGTCTGGTCGGCAACCTGCCCTACAACATCTCCTCGCCGATCCTGTTCCATGCCCTGGACCATGCCGCGGCGATCGCCGACATGCACTTCATGCTGCAAAAAGAAGTGGTCGACCGGATGGCCGCCGCACCGGGCAGCAAGGTCTACGGCAGGCTCAGCGTGATGCTGCAAGCCTACTGCGAAGTAACCGCCTTGTTCGTCGTGCCACCGGGTGCGTTCCGCCCTCCTCCCAAAGTGGATTCAGCAGTGGTGCGGCTGGTCCCGCGACCTGCCCAGGAGGTCGGCATCGCCGATCCGCGCCGCTTCGCCGACGTGGTGCGCGCCGCGTTCGGGCAACGCCGCAAGACCCTGCGCAATGCGCTCAACGGGGTCTGCGATGGCCCGCAGTTCGAGGCCGCCGGGGTCCGCGCAGACGCGCGCGCCGAGCAACTGGCGGTCGCCGATTTCGTGCGACTAGCCAACCTGCCGCCCTCATGAGCCAGCCACACCGATGCGCTGCGTTCTGCTTCCCCGATACGTTCCTCGGCACGGGTCGTCCATTCTGGCGTCCGCTTTGCTTACACTGTGAGCATGAATGATGACGCCCCCTATCGCATCGAGGTCGAAGTATTGCCCCGATTCCTCGTCGACCAATCGGCACCGGAGGAAGGGCGCTATGCGTTCGCCTACACGATCCGCATCCGCAACCGTGGCCGCGTCGCCGCACGTCTGATCGCCCGACACTGGGAGATCACCGACGGCAATGGCCGGATCGAACGCGTGGACGGGGACGGGGTCGTCGGCGAACAGCCGCGACTGCGCCCCGGCGAGGATTTCCGTTACACCTCCGGACTCATGCTGGAAACCGAACACGGCATGATGCGCGGGCATTACGACATGGAGGCCGACGACGGCACCCAGTTCATCGCCGCGATCGCGCCGTTCGTGCTATCCGTGCCACGGACCCTGCACTGATGGCGGCCACATGAGCGTCTGGGCGATCGGCGACCTGCAGGGGTGTTACGACATCACCCAGCGGCTGCTGGAAAAAATCCGCTTCGATCCGGCGGTGGATCGGCTGTGGTTCTGCGGCGACCTGGTCAACCGCGGCGGGCAGTCGTTGGAGACGCTGCGCCTGGTGCACTCGTTACGCGACCAAAGCGTGGTGGTGCTTGGCAACCACGACCTCTCGCTACTGGCGATCGGCGAACGCAGTGCGGACGAACAGCGCAAGGTCAACCCGGACTTGCAGCGCATCGTGCTGGCCGAAGACCGCGACGAACTGCTGACCTGGCTGCGCATGCAGAAACTGCTGCACGCCGACCGTGAACTAGGCTGGATGATGATCCATGCCGGACTCGCACCGAAGTGGACAACGGCCATGGCCGAAAAACACGCACGCGAGGTCGAGCAACAACTACACGGTAACGGCTACCGCAGGCTGTTGCGCAACATGTACGGCGACCGCCCGGCATGGACGCCAGGACTGACTGGCTACGACCGTTCGCGCGCGATCATCAACCTATTCACCCGCGCCCGCTATTGCACCCCGCGCGGTCGCATCGCCATCGAGGAAAAGGGCGCGCCAGGCACCCAGGCGCAGGGCCTGTATCCCTGGTTCGAAGTGCCGGGACGGGTCGAGCGGGACCTGAAGATCGTCTGCGGCCACTGGTCCACGCTGGGCCTGACCATCACCCAGGGCGTGCATGCCATCGACACCGGTGCGGTCTGGGGTGGCAAGCTCACCGCACTGCGCTTGGACAGCGAGGAGTTGCAGGTCGTGCAAGTGCCGGGGCGCCCAGCCGAAGGACCGCCACCGGCAGCACGCACCGGCAGCTCACGGCAGCATAACCCTCAAAAACGCAACGCGCCTACGGCATCCTCGCCAGGCCAGAACTGATCGCTTCGCACATCCAGGCGCCTACGCCACGCTCGGTCGGCGCTGGTAGTCCACGAACTCGAACGCCAAGGCGTGGCGGGCATCGGTCGGATGCGGTTGCCGTGCCAGCACCTCCCACTGCGCCGGATCGAACACAGGGAAATGTGCATCGGCATCATCGACCAGCGTGTCGACATGGGTCAGGTACAGCCGCCCGGCCAGCGGCAGCGTCATGGCGAAAATATCGCCACCACCGATGACCGCCAGTTCCGTGGCACCGGCATTTCGGACCGTATCGAGCGCCGCCTGCAGCGACGCCACCGCTTGCATGTCCGCGAACGGCACGTGTCCGGATCGGGTCATGACCAGATTCAATCGCCCCGGCAGCGCGCGTCCCAGCGACTGCGCGGTTTTGCGCCCCATCAGCACCGGCTTGCCCAGAGTGAGTGCTTTGAAGCGTTTCAAATCATCCGGCAGCCGCCATGGCAAGTCGTTGTCGCGACCGATGGCATTTGCCCGATCCAGTGCGGCAATCAGCGTCAGTCGCAACCCATCGCCCACGCCACGGAGCGCGTTCGTTTCCCCAGCTGCCACCGTTGCTTGTGTTTTTGCCGAGTCCAGGGCACCAGGTCCCGAGTCCCGCCCCCTCATACCGCCACCGGCGCTTTGATCGCCGGATGCGGATCGTAGCCTTCGATCGCGATGTCGTCGTAAGTGAAGGCAAACAGATCGGTGACTGCCGGATTAAGACGCAACGTCGGCAACGGCCGCGGCGTGCGTGCCAACTGCTCGCGCGCCTGCGCAAAGTGGTTGGAATACAGGTGCGCGTCGCCCAAGGTATGCACAAAATCGCCCACGCCCAGACCGGTGGCCTGCGCCACCATGTGCGTGAGCAGCGCATAGCTGGCGATGTTGAATGGCACGCCGAGGAAAATATCGCCGCTGCGCTGGTACAGCTGGCAACTGAGTTTGCCGTCGACCACGTAGAACTGGAACAGGCTGTGACACGGCATCAGCGCCATCTGCGGCAGCTCGGCCACGTTCCAGGCACTGATCACCAACCGCCGCGAGTCCGGGTTGCGCTTGATCTCCTCCACCAGCCACTGCATCTGATCGATCTCGCGGCCATCAGCACTGGCCCAGCGCCGCCACTGCTTACCGTACACCGGGCCGAGTTCGCCCTGCGCATCGGCCCACTCGTCCCAGATGCTGACCTTGTTGTCCTTGAGGTAGGCGATGTTGGTCTCACCTTTCAGGAACCACAGCAACTCATGCACGATCGAACGCAGATGCAGCTTCTTGGTGGTGACCAGGGGAAAGCCCGCATTGAGATCGAAGCGCATCTGCCAACCGAACACGCTGCGCGTGCCGGTTCCGGTGCGGTCGGATTTCTCCGCGCCGTGCATGAGCACATGACGCAACAACTCCAGATACGGGGTCATTTGGCAACCTCCATCGGCGGCACTGGCTGCAGTACCGGTGCGCTACGCGAGCGCCACAACAAGAACAGACCCAGCAAAATCAGCGGCGTACTCAAGATCTGCCCCATCGTCAGCCAGTGAAATGCCAGATAACCGATCGGCGCATCCGGCACACGCACGAACTCCACCGCGAAACGGAAGACGCCGTATAAAAGTGCGAACAGCCCGGACACGGCGTAGCGCGCACGTGGCTGCATCGAAAATGCCCACAACACCGCGAACATCACCAGACCTTCCAGCGTCGCTTCATACAGCTGCGAGGGATGCCGCGCGAACTTATCCAACGCGCCGGTGGCGTATTGCGCCTGAATCTGCGCCATCGGCCAATCCTGCAGTTCTGGCGCGCGCGGGAAAATCACCCCCCAACCCGCGTCGGTGAACTTGCCCCACAACTCGCCGCCGACGAAGTTACCGATGCGACCGAACCCCAGCCCCAGCGGAACCAGTGGGGCAATGAAATCCATGGTGTCGAAGAAGTGCAGGCGCGCCTTGCGCGTCCACCACGCCGAAGCCACCAGTACGCCGATCAGGCCGCCGTGGAAGCTCATGCCGCCATCCCATACCTTGAACACCAGCAACGGATCGGCAAGGACGTCGTGCAACGCGTAGAACAGCATGTAGCCGATGCGCCCGCCCAGCACCACCCCGAGCATCGCGTAGAACAGCAGGTCGGAGAACCCATCCGCATCCACGCCCGGCAGCCGCCCGGCCCGGATTCGGCTGCGTCCCAGCCACCAGGCCGACACGAAACCGGCCAGGTACATCAAACCGTACCAGTGCACCTTCACCGGGCCGAGCGAGAAGGCGATGGGATCGATTTGATGGAGATAGGTCATACGCAGAGGTAAGCCGGCAAGCAAAGATTGCCTATTCTGCCACCGACACCGCCCGACACCGCATCGCCATTGCCATTGCCATCGACACAGACCGCTTCATCTACGGGCAGGCCACAGCGCAGCCCTCACCAACCGCGACGCAGGCATCTCGCATCACTGCGATGCGCTGGGGTTTACCCAACTCGGCGCTTGTCGGCGCCCCGCACCGCGTGCGCGGCGGCGCGCCGACGCATCAGCAGATTCAACCATTCCACCAGCACGGAGAATCCCATCGCTGCGTAGATATAGGGCTTGGGTACGTGCACATCCAGGCCGTCCAGGATCAGCACCGCGCCGATCATCAGGATGAACGCCAACGCCAGCATCTTCACCGTCGGGTTGGCATCGATGAAACGGCCCAGCGGATTGGCCGCCAGCAGCATCACCGCTACCGCCAACAACACCGCAGCGATCATCACCGGAATGTGCTGCGCCATGCCCACGGCGGTAATCACCGAATCCAGCGAGAACACGATGTCGATCACCGCAATCTGCGCGATCACCATCCAGAACACGGTCGAAGCCTTGCCGGTGCCGGGATCAGCCTCCTCCTCGCCACCGGCAATCAGCTCGCGGATCTCCATCGTTCCTTTCACCAGCAGGAACAGGCCACCAACGATCAAGACCAGATCGCGGATCGAAATGCCCATGCCGGCAACGCTGAACAACTCGCCCTGCATCCGCGCCAGGAACGCCAACGACACCAGCAACGCGATACGGGTCAGGCACGCCAAGGCGATGCCGAACCTGCGCGCGCCAGGACGCTGCGCCTGCGGCAACTTGCCCACCGCAATGGAGATGAACACCAGGTTGTCGATGCCCAGCACGATTTCCAACGCGCTCAACGTCAATAGCGTCACCCAGGTGTTGGGGTCGGCGAGGAATTCAAGGGCCATGCGGGCACATCCTTCTTTGACGATGTAAAAGACCGAGAAGAGTCACAGCATGCGCGGCAACAGGATCAACCCCCAGCACAGCAACGCATTGCCCAACATCAAAAATACCGCCGCCGACCCCATGTCCTTGGCCCGACCGGCCAGTTCGTGATGTTCCGGGCCGTAGCGCTCGATCACCGCCTCGATCGCGGAATTGAGCAACTCCAACGCCAGCACCAGCAGCAGCGAGCCGATCATCAAGATCTGCTGCACCGGCCCCTGCCCCAACCACAGCGCCAGTGGCACCAGCAGCACGCACAAACACACTTCCAGACGAAACGAGGACTCGTGCAGCCAAGCCGCACGCAAGCCCTGCAACGACCAGCGCGCGGCCATCAGCATGCGCCGTGGTCCACGCGGCAGGTGACCGAATTGGTCGGCCATGGCTCAGCCCAACCCTGCGCGATACAGATGCGACAACGAAGGCCGAGGAAGAACGGTCATGAGCAAGTGCGAAGCCGGGTATGCGCGGATTTTGCCACAAGCCGCGTGCCTGCGCCGAGCGGATGGTGGATTTCCCAGGCCTACCGCAGCACGATCTTGCGTTGGCGAATACGCGACGGTTGATCGCGTGCCATCCGCGCTGCAACCGTAGCGGCAGTCGGACGCTGCGCTCACTTGGCCGGATCGAAACACACCGTGGCGGTAATGCCACCGCCCTCGGCACTTTCCAGCCCGATCCGCCAGCCAAAGCGATTGCACAACCGATGCACAATCGACAAGCCAAGCCCAGTTCCCTGTGGGCGATCCGACTCGGCACGAAAGAACGGCTCGAAGGCACGCTGCAAGGCGTCGTCGGACATGCCGATGCCGGTATCGCGGATGCTGATCCGGTCGACTGCGACCTCGACCTCGACACGACCCGCATCGGTATAACTGCAAGCGTTGCGCAACAGGTTGCTCATAACCACGTGCAACACCCTTGGCGGGGCATGCAAGCGTACAGGAGCAAGCACACGCACGCTCAGTGCGACAGGCTTGCCGGCCAGCAACTCGCGCGCATTCTCCAGCTCGTACTCGAGCACGTCGGCAACCTCGAAGGTCTCGCTCTGCGGCACGACATCCGCTTCGCGCGCCAGGATCAAAAATGAATCGATCACCGCTTCCATGTCGCGCCCAGCACGCTGGATGCGTTGCAAGCTGCGGTTCAAGCGTGGCGGCAGGTCGGGATCGGTCATCGCGATGTCGGTGGCGACGCGGATCACCGTCAGCGGCGTGCGTAATTCGTGGCTCGCATCGCGGGTGAAGTTGTGCTCGCGCACGACATGCTCCGTGACACGTTGCGCCAGCGCATGCAGCGCCAGGGCCAATTGCCGCGACTCGCCCTGTACCTCGGCCGGCAGATTTTCCGGCGCCAACTCGGCGGCGACCGGGCAGCGCGGATCCCAATGCGAGACATGACGCGCCAGCCAGATCACCGGCGACAGCAGACGCTGGGAAGCACGCCGTGTCAACCAAGCGACCAGCAACATCGCGATCAGAATCAACACCACCGGCACGACGCCGAACCAGAACATGAGCCGTTGCACCTGCGCAGGCATGAACACCAGATACAGGCGTCCGGCCGGGGTCTGGTCGACCAACACAATTTCACCGCCAAGATGATCGGCGTGCATGCCAGGCGCCAAGGTACGCAAGCTGGCCGGCACACCAAGATCCGACTGCCCGCTCGGCACCAGATAACCACGCAGGCTGTAGCTGTTCGGCGGTGGCTGTTGCGGCTGTTGCGCGCGCAATTGCCAGTAGTGACGTGCTTCCTCGTGCAGGATCGAGCCGACTAACGAATGCTGCACAATCGCCACCAGCAGATAACCGGCGAGCACAAGGAAACAGCCCACGAACAGGACGCGGGCGATCAGAGGCAAACGGAATTTACGCGACAAATTGTGCGGCATTGCAGCGTCCATGATCGTTGCCGCGATTATAAAAACAGTGATCGTGAGTCCTTCGTGCAAGCGTCCCCATTCACTGGGGGCGCTTGCACGCCACGATCGGCACCAGCCTCAACTCATCGGCTGGGCGATGTCGGCGATGCGGTAGCCCGCACTCTGCACGGTGTGCAGCAGCGGACGGTCGAACGGCTTGTCGATGATCTTGCGCAGGTTGTACAGATGGCTGCGCAGCGTGTCCGAATCGGGCAGACCATTGCCCCAGATCTCGCGCTCGATCTCCTGGCGGGTGACGACACGCGGCGATTCGCGCATCAAAATCGTCAGCAGGCGCAGGCCGATCGGCGACAACTGCAATTCGCTACCAGCGCGGGTGGCGCGCATGCTCACCGGATCCAGCACCAGATCGGCCACTTTCAACACTTCCGCACCAACCTGACGACGCTCGCGACGAATCAACGCGCGCAAACGCGCTTCCAGTTCCTGGATGGCGAATGGCTTGGTCAGGTAATCGTCTGCACCGAAGCCAAGACCGGTCAGCTTATCGTCGAGCGTATCGCGCGCGGTCAGCATCAGCACCGGGGTGGACTTGCGCGCATCGTTGCGCAAACGGCGGCAGACCTCGATGCCGTCCAGACGCGGCAGCATCAGATCCAGCACGACCACGTCGTAGCTGTTCTCCGCCGCAAGGCGGTAGCCGTCCAACCCATCGCAGGCGTAATCCACTTCGAATCCACGCCCTTCCAAATACTCACCGATCATCTCGGAAATATTGCGGTTATCCTCAACGACCAGCACCAGCCCGGATGTTTCCTTGTTCTGACGCATGACCCTATCCCCCATTCTTCAGCTTTGTGAAACATGATCGATGCGGAGTAGTGACAGCGTGAAGATCGTTGCAATTCATTCGGAATTAAAAAAATCTACTTCTCAATCAATGGCTTGAGTTGAGGCCATATATTGTCCAGCAGCTTCGACTGGGCGGCGGCGGTGGGGTGCAGGCCATCGTCCTGCATCAACGCCGGATGCAGCGCCACGCCCTCCAGCAGGAACGGCAACAGCCCGGTACGGTACTGTGCGGCCAGATCGGCGTAGACGGCGCGCAGCCGCTGGCGATACGCCGGTCCATAGTTCGGCGGCATATCGATGCCCAACAACAAGACCTTCGCGCCGGCCCGACGGCTCAACACGATCATCTGCTCCAAGTTGGCGCGTAATTCTGCGGGCGCGAGGCCGCGCAGCGCGTCGTTGCCACCGAGTTCGATGACCACCACCGAGGGCTTATGCTTCTGCAGCAAGGACGGCAATCTGGTCAACGCCCCCGCGGAGGTCTCACCACTGATACTGGCATTGACCACCGCCGGCGGTGTGCGTCGTTGCTGGTGCAAGCGCTTGTCCAGCAGCGCCACCCAACCGGACTCGACCGGAATATTGTGCGCGGCACTGAGGCTATCGCCGAGCACCAGCACCGGCCCCGTGGCATCTTTGGCACAGGCGACGATGGGTAGCAGCACACACCATGCCAGCAATAGCCAGGCGCAACGCATCCAGGCCAATCTACTTTTCGTCGCATCGCCACGCATCATCCGGAGATTCCCTCATCGACAGTCAGCCTCGCACTCCCCGCACCGGCATCGCCATCGACGTGCGCGATATCGGCAAATCCGTCAGCGGACCGGAGGGGACGGTCCACATTCTCGACAAGGTCGGATTGACCATCGGTGAAGGCGACAGTGTCGCTATCGTCGGTGCGTCCGGCTCCGGCAAGACAACCTTGCTCGGCCTGCTCGCCGGCCTGGACCTGCCGACCCGTGGCGAAATCCTGCTGGCCGGGCACTCGCTCAACGCGCTGGACGAGGAAGCGCGGGCAGCGCTGCGCGCACGCATGGTTGGTTTCGTGTTTCAGAGTTTCCACCTGCTACCGTCGCTGACGGCGGCGGAAAATGTCGCGCTGCCGCTGGAACTGGCCGGACGCGAGGAGCCGGCGCGGGTCCGCGAGGTGCTGGAGGCGGTGGGCCTGAGCGCACGCGCCAAACACTATCCACGGCAGTTGTCCGGCGGCGAGCAGCAGCGTGTGGCGCTGGCGCGCGCGTTCGTGGCACGGCCACGGATTTTGTTCGCCGACGAACCCACCGGCAGCCTGGACCAAGCCACCGGGCAGCAGATCAGCGACCTGCTGTTCGCACTCAATGCCAGCAGCGACACCACCCTGGTGCTAGTCACCCACGACCTGCGCCTGGCGCAACGCTGTGCGCACCGCTACCGGCTCGACGGCGGCCGCCTGCGCGGCGCAGACACGGCGTCCGGCACATGAACCTGCTGCGCCATGCCGCACGCGCCCTGCGCCGCGAAGTGTTCGCCGGCGACCTGCTGACCGTGTTCGCCGCCCTGGTGCTGGGCGTGGCGGTGATGACTGCGGTCGGCACGCTGGTCGACCGCGTCACCCTGGCGCTGACCGCCAGCGCGGCGGAGGTGATCGGCGGCGATCTCGGGGTCAGCGGACGCCAGGAGATTCCCGCCGCTTTCGCCCAAGAAGCCCAGCGCCGCGGCCTGCGCAGCACGCGGGTGGTCAGCTTCCCGAGCGTGCTATTCCATGGCGACGCCAGCCAGATGGCCACCATCAAGGCGGTGAGCGACGGTTATCCATTACGCGGTGAACTGCGGGTGGCGCGCGATCGCGCCAGTGCCGATAGCGAAACCGCCGGACCGCCTCCGCGCGGCCAGGCCTATGCCGATCCGCGCCTGCTCGATGCACTGGGCCTGCGGCTCGGAGAGACGCTGGAATTGGGTGCGGACAGCGTGCGCGTCACCCGGGTCCTGCGCGCCGAACCGGACACCTCCGGCGAGTTGATGCAACTCTCGCCACCACTGCTGGTGAACCGTGCCGACATCGACGCCGCCGGCCTGCTCGGCCCCGGCAGCCGCGCTTCTTATCGGTTGATGTTTATCGGCGCTGCGCAGAAGATCGCCGCCCTGCGTGCATGGCTGACACCGCGTGCCAAGGCATTGCGTTTGATCGGGATCGAAGACAGCCAGCGCGGCATCCGCGGCACCTTCGACCGTGCCGGACGCTTCCTCGCGCTGACAGCCTTGCTGGCAGTCCTCCTGGCCGGCGTCGCCACGGCGCTGGCGGCCAACCGTTTCGCCATGCAGCGCATCGACAGCGTGGCGATACTGCGCTGCCTGGGCGCGCGCCAGCGCGATATCCTCGGTGCATTGGCGCTGCAATTGCTGCTGCTGGCGATTCCGGCCTGCGCGCTCGGCATTGCGCTTGGCATGCTGACACAATTCGGTTTGGTCGCCGCACTGGGCAGCCTGATTCCCGACCGACTACCGCTGCCGCAGGCTGCACCGGCATTGAGCGGCGCCGGCATCGGCCTGCTGTTGTTGCTCGGCTTCGGCCTGCCGCCACTATTGCGCCTACGCGGCGTGCCGCCGATGCGCGTGCTCAACCGTAGCTTCGCCGCCCTCCCGCCGACCTCACTGCTGGTCTATACCGCCGCGCTGATCGCCACCGTGGTGCTGGCGGTCTACGCCACTGGCGACGGCGTGCTGGCGGCGTGGGTCCTGGGCGGACTGAGCCTGTTGGCGATGTTCGCTGCCTTGATCGGCAGCGTGCTGCTGATGTTGCTGCGGCGATTGCAGTGGCGTCTGCGCGGCCCCTGGAAACTGGGTCTGGCGGCGCTGACCCGGCGCCGTGCGCTGAGCGTGGTGCAATTGGTGGGCCTGTCGTTGTCGTTGTGCGCCTTGCTGTTGCTGGCGGTGATCGGACCTGGCCTGCTCGTGCAATGGCGTGAGCGCTTGCCGGCGGACACACCGAATTATTTCCTGATGAACATCCAGCCCGGACAAGTCGGCCCGGTGCTCGCCACCTTGCGCGGACTCGGCGTCGCCGATCCGACGGCCGAGCCACTGAGCACCGGCAAACTGGTGGCAATCAACGGCAGGCCGCCCCAACGTCACACGCAAGGACCAGACGACGATGGCGACGCAGCCGACCGTCCGATCAACTTCTCCTGGCGGCACCGCTTTCCACCCGCCAATCGTTTATTGTCCGGTCGTTTCTGGAGCGCGAGCAGCACGGCGGCCGAGGCATCGGTGGAAGAGGCCTGGGCGCGGCGCTACAACCTGCGACTCGGCGATCGCATCACCCTGTTGCTCGGCGAGCAGCAGCGTAGCTTCACCGTGACCAGCGTGCGCAAGGCCGACTGGGATTCGTTCCGAGCCAACTTCTTCCTGCTGCTCAACGCCGGTGCGGTGCAGGATGCGCCGTACAACCTGATCAGCGCGTTTCATTTGCCACACACCTCCACCGTTAAACTGAGCGTCCTCAGCCGCACGTATCCGAACGTGTCGCTGCTGGACATCGATGCAATTTTGCAACGCGTGCGGGAGGTCATCGACCGCGTGGCGCAGGCGGTGCAACTGGTCATGGGTTTCAGCCTGGTGGCCGGTGCCTTGGTGCTACTGGCGGCATTGCAGGCGACCGCTGGCGAGCGCCGCTACGACAGCGCGGTATTGCGCACGCTGGGCGCACGCCGTGGGCAACTGCGTGGCGCGGTCCTGGTGGAATTCGGAGCACTCGGCCTGCTCGCCGCGCTGCTCGCGGCCAGTGCGGCGGCACTCATCGGCGTGGTGGTCGCCAAGCAAGCCTTCGACCTGACCCTGACACCTCCATGGCCAGCGCTATTGCTCGGTGGCGTTGGCGGCGTCGGATTGAGCGTACTGGCCGGCTGGTCGGGGACGCGGCGCATCCTGCGCACGCCGCCGGCGTTGGCACTGCGCGAGCCGTGAACGCGACCGGCACCGATAGTGTGGGTGCTGAATTCCAAGTTCGGTCTGCAACAGGTCGATGCCGGAACTGATGTCGCGTAGCGCAGCCGGACAGACATCACTTGGTGAGAATGAGTTTGTCGTTACTTGTATGACGCAGACGATAGAGCCGGTCACCATGCTGGATCAAGACCTCACGACGGCCGTTGAGCAACGACTGACTCGTGACAGGTGCGTCGACCGGCAGCGCGCGCGACAACACACGTTCAGGCAGGCTCAGGATCTCGGGACGACGTAGCAAAACGGTTTGAGCGGTCATGGTCGAACTCCTTCCACAGGGCGCACTCAATAATAATGATTCTCAGTTATTTATCAAGAATGATTCTCATCAAAATGATTCAAATTCAAGATCGAATCTTTAACTTTGAAAGTCAAGACAAATCGAGGTGCCGCCGTTGACCCGTGGACAGGCGCAAGGCGGCCCCATGCCCATGCTCACTCCACGGCAGCTTCGACCCTGTCCCACAGCGCCTTATCCTCGCGTCCGGCCCACTCCAGCGCGCTGAGATTTTCCAGCAATTGCGCGACCCGGCTAGCGCCGAGGATCACCGTGGACACCTGCGGGTGACGCAAGCACCAGGCAATCGCCAACACCGCCGGGGCCACGCCCTCGGCCGCGGCCAGCGCGGTGAAGGCGCGCGCGCGCGCGACCCGGCGCTGCGCTGGCGGCCCGATCACTTCCTCCTGTAACCAGGCGTTGCGCTCCTGTCCCAACCGCGAGGCCGGATCGATCCCGTCGTTGTACTTGCCTGTCAGCAACCCCGAGGCCAACGGCGACCAGATCGTGGTGCCCAAACCAAGCTCTGCATAGAGCGGGGCGTATTCCTGTTCCACACGCTGACGCTCTGCATAGAGCGGGGCGTATTCCTGTTCCACACGCTGACGATGCAACAGGTTGTACTGCGGCTGCTCCATCGACGGCCCGTGCAGGCCGAGCGCACGCGCCACCTGCGCCGCTTCGCGAATACGCTCGGCCGGCCATTCGGACGTGCCCCAATACAAGATCTTGCCCTGCCGGATCAACGCGTCCATCGCGCGTACGGTTTCCTCGACCGGGGTGTCCGGATCGGGGCGGTGACAGTAGTACAAATCCAGATACTCCACCCGCAGACGCTTAAGTGCTGCATGGCAGGCATCGGTGATGTGCTTGCGCGACAAGCCGCGTTGCGTCGGACGCGGCGCCTCGACTGCGCCGAAATAGACCTTGCTGGACACACAGTAGCCATCGCGCGGCAGGCGTAGGTCGGCGATCACATCGCCCATCACCTGTTCGGCGCGACCGTGCGCGTAGATCTCGGCGTTATCGAAAAAATTGATCCCGTGATCCCAGGCGGCGGCGATCAGATTACGCGCTTCGTCGCGACCTGCCTCTGCGCCAAAGTTGATCCAGGCACCGAACGACAACGCCGACAATTGCAACCCAGTGGTACCAAGGCGACGGTAGAGCATGGCAATTCCTCCTACGATATCGGCCCATTACACGGCCGGTGGACGGTTGCACAGTCTAGAGCGATCGACATCGAAGTGAGTGCGAAGCCAGTTGGAGTGCGTTGCAAAAAAGCCTGCGCGGAAAACAACGCGCCTTGCCGCATGTGCCACCCTGCACTAGGCTTCCCTCCTTTGCGCGGGCCAGGAGAGGCAAATGGTCGAAGGTTTGGGAAGGATCGGCTTCGGCCTGTTCGGACTGGCGGTGCTGATCGCAATCACCTGGCTATTCTCCAACAACCGCCGCGCGGTGGACTGGAAGCTGGTGACGACCGGCTTGCTCCTGCAGATCGGCTTCGCGGCATTGGTGCTGCTGGTGCCCGGCGGGCGCGACGTGTTCGACTGGTTGGGTCGGGGATTCGTGAAGGTGCTGAGCTTCGTCAACGATGGCTCCAGCTTCATCTTCGGCACACTGATGGATAGCAAAACCTACGGCTTCATCTTCGCTTTCCAAGTGCTGCCGCCCATCATCTTTTTCTCCGCGTTGATGGGCGTGCTGTACCACCTCGACGTGATGCAAACGGTGGTCAGGCTGATGGCCTGGGCGATCACCAAAGTGATGCGCGTGTCCGGCGCGGAAACCACCAGCGTCTGCGCCAGCGTCTTCATCGGCCAGACCGAGGCACCACTGACAGTACGCCCGTACATCGGGAAGATGACCGAATCGGAACTGCTGACGATGATGATCGGCGGCATGGCGCACATCGCCGGTGGTGTATTGGCCGCCTACGTGGGCATGCTCGGCGGCGGCGACCCGCTCGAACAGGCGTTCTACGCCAAGCACCTGCTGGCGGCGAGCATCATGGCCGCGCCGGCCACGCTGGTCGTCGCCAAAGTGCTGATCCCGGAAACGGCGACACCGCTGACCCACGGCACGGTCAAGATAGAGGTGGAGAAAACCACCAGCAACGTGATCGACGCCGCCGCCGTCGGTGCCGGCGACGGCTTGCGCTTGGCGCTGAACATCGGTGCGATGCTGCTGGCCTTCATCGCATTGATCGCACTGGTCAATGCGCCGCTGACCTGGTTCGGCGACATCACCGGACTGGCCAGGACAATCGGCCACCCCACCGACCTGGCGACCCTCTTCGGCTACGTGCTGGCACCCATCGCCTGGGTGATCGGCACGCCGTGGACGGATGCGACCACGGTCGGTTCGCTGATCGGGCAGAAGGTGGTCATCAACGAATTCGTGGCCTACACGCAATTGTCCAAGATCGTGACAGGCCAAATCCCCGGCACACATCTGAGCGAAGAAGGCCGGCTGATCGCGACCTACGCGCTGTGCGGGTTCGCCAACTTCAGCTCCATTGCGATCCAGATCGGTGGCATTGGCGGCCTGGCCCCCGAACGCCGCCACGATCTGGCACGCTTCGGCCTGCGCGCGGTACTCGGCGGCTCGGTTGCCACCTTCATGACCGCCACCATCGCCGGCGTGCTGTCGCACTTTGCTTGAGCCGGATCCACGCACCACACACCCCGTTCTTTATTCCAGTTCCAATCGAGAAACAGCCATGTCTATGCGTTCGGTCATCGTCGTCGGTTCATTCAATGTTGACCATGTGTGGCGCTGCGACAGCCTGCCGGCGCCAGGCGCGACCATCACCGGCCGCTACAGCACCGGCCCCGGCGGCAAAGGTTTCAATCAGGCAGTCGCCGCGGCCCGTGCCGGCGCGCACACCCGTTTTGTCTGCGCACTGGGCGATGACGCCGGCGGTGCGATGGCCCGCGCACTGGCCGCACAAGACGATATCGCCCTGATCGCCGAAGTCAGCAGCGAGCCGACCGGCACCGGCGGCATCTACGTCGATGGGCACGGCCACAACACCATCGTTGTCGGCCCTGGCGCCAACGCCGCGTTGCGACTGGAATTCGTGCACGCACAGCGCGCGCTGCTGGGATCGGCGCGCGTGCTGCTGGCGCAACTGGAATCGCCCATCGAAACCATCGCAGGCACCCTGGCCCTGGCACGCGAGGCCGGTCTGACCACGGTGCTCAACGCCGCACCCGCAAATGCGCAGACCAGTATCGCCTTGCTCAATCTGGCCGACGTTCTCACCCCCAACGAAACCGAGTTCGCCGCCCTGCTTGCGCGTCACGTCGGCGAACGCGTGGACGCCGACGCCATCGCCGCCACCGACGGCGGCAGCTTGCACGCACTGTGCCGCAAACTGCTGCCGGACGGCACCGTGGTGGTGACCTTGGGCGCAGTCGGCACCTTCATCTCGCACCCCGAGGAACACCTGCGCGGCGACACCCAGGCCTATTACCGCATCGGTGCCGAAGCCGCGCACACCGTCGATACCACCGGTGCCGGCGACGCATTCAACGGGGCTCTCGCCGCCTCGCTGGCGTTGGTGCCTCACGTCGCTTTCGCCACCCATGTGCGCTTCGCCAACCACTACGCGGCCCGCTCGACCGAGGCGGCGGGTGCCTCGGCATCCATGCCGCACATCACGCCGGACCTCGGCTGACCCATCGCAAACGGCAACTTCGACCAAGCAGTGGACAGCTGCGAAAGCGCCTGGACACCGCGCCCGACCCAGGACCACCACGACTTGCCTGACATGGCGCATCGGCCTGGACACATCCGGCATGCGCGGATGCGCCACGATGAACGCAAATCGCAATCGCGCGACCACGCAGCATCAGTCGGTTTTGTCGCCATGGCGATCATTGAAGATGTTGCCAAAATCGCGCGGCTCGCCAATGCCATGTTGGCAACACACGACAGTGGCTTGAACGAGCAATGCCGATGGAACGCCTTTCGGAAGCATGTCCCGAAGGAGCGATACAACGCGTGCTGTGGATAGCGCGAAGCGGCGAAATCACGTAACGGCGCAATGGGGATGCGACAGACCGCTGTATCGAACGCGGGCTCCGGCAGGCGTGGGACGTTGACCGATTGCCTCGACACATCCACGCATGACCCGACAACAGTCACCGCCACGCTTGCACGTCATGTGTTCGTCATACATCTGGCGAACTGCAAGGCGACAACGCCGTCAGCACCATCCTGCGATCAGCCGACATGCGGCACTTTTTGTGGTCATCTGAGTAAGCACAGGTGTACAACGTGTCAACGTTCCCAGTTGCAGCCGCGCTTGCTTGCTAGGCTATTAGCGCGCTGCGCAAATGCCCCGTCGCGTCACAGAATGCGACCGCTTTGGGTGTATTGGCTAGGCCACCTTTCTCTCCGCAGACGGACACCACCGATGAAGATGCCACGAGAGTTGCATAAATGCGCGCTGCCGTGCGTATTACTGAGCATGCTGTTGAGCGCATGCGGCGGCGATGAAAACACACATAGCACCGCCGATACCCCACAGCAAACAACGGCGGCAACGCCCACCGTGTGGTCGACGACTACACGCACACCGGCTGCGGCAACCGTGCCGCGCCAGGTCACCAGCCAGACCAATAACAGCACTGCACTGCGCCGGCCGCTCTCGCCAAGCCAGCCGATGTTCCTGATCCATGCCGATACATGGAACGCCGCCGACCCGCAGAAAATCATCGACCTGATCCCCGCCGATGTGCGCCCGTACACCGTGCTGCTGATTTCCCTGTCCATCTACCATAAAGGTGCCACCGGCAACCAATGCAACTGGCTACAGGTGGAGAACGGCATCGAGACCGCGCGTTCCTGGATCAAAACCGCCGCGGCCAATGGCGTGTGGGCGATGATCCAGCCATCCAGCGGTGGCTTCAGCCATTTCCCCGACTATCCAGCGGATGCGGACCTGGAATCCACCATCTACGGCGAGTTCTTCCGCGATTATCCGAATTTCATCGGCTTCAACTATGCCGAGCAATTCTGGGGATTCGATCAACCATGTTCCGGCTCGGCCATCCAACGCTGGGAGCACTGGGCGAACCTGCTCAAGCTCACCAATAAATACGGCGGCTATCTGGCGGTGAGCTTCACCGGTGGATTCTGGGGTGCGAACATCAATCCGCTGGCCATGGTCAAGCGCGACCAGACCCTGCGCAATGCGTTGAGCAACTACTCGCAGAACTTCATCATCGAAGAAAAATTCACCACCGATTACGGTTATCACGATATCGAGAGCGTGAGCCTGGGCATGTTCCTATCAGGCTTCGCCGGCCATTATGGCATTCGGCCTGATCGCAGCGGCTGGTACGACAGCAAAGGCGACGACAGCGACAACTATCCCGTGCAGGCCGGTTCACCGCACCTGATCGAACACCTGACATTCACCGGCGAGACCGTGTTCGATGGTCCCGAGCAAATCAGATTGGATGCGGTGCATAACCTGCCGAATGCGACCACCGCCGACGGCTACACCAGCCGACGCTGGGAATTCTATCCGCATTACCGAAATATCCATCTGGACATCTATCGCAAGATCCTCGACGGCACGCTGCGCATCCTCAGCCGTCAGGAAGTGATCGACCGCTCCAAAGTCGTGATCGTCAACGACACCACCAACGGCGACGACAGGAACCTGTATTCCTCGCCCGAGTCGCTGTTCACCGGGCTGTACCTGCTCGATGACGATGGCACCTATTTGAACCAACACAGTTGGTACAAGAAAACCGGACGCTATCCGGCCATTCCCACTGTCTGGCAATTGACCGACGACACCGCCAAATCGTTCAAAGTACAGATCCCCAAAACCACCTACGCAACACGGTGGCCGACTCTCAACGACAAGCTCAACGAACTCAACACGCTGTTCCCGCAGGAATACACCGGCACCCTCTACGCCGGGCGGCAAGACAACACCTGGATCACCTACAACCCGTTCAAGACCAACCAGAGCGCGAGCGGCACCATCCCACTGAAATACAACAGCTGCGCCACGCTCAACCTGACCTATGGCCCCTATACCAGCGGCGTGATCAAGGAATTCCCGCAGACGCTGTCGATCTACCTCACCAACTTCGACTCCCCCAACGGCGCGTTGAAAACGGACACGATCGATATCGAAGGCGCCATCACCACGCCAACCTTCACCTTTGCTGATCGCGGCGATCACCAGGCCAGCATCGTCACCAGCACCGCGACAGCCAACGGACTGACACTAAACGTGGCACACAACGGCCCCCTGGATATCACCGTGCAATGCACCGGCAGCGCCAACGCGGGCCAGACAGCGCCGGCGATCACCCCCTTGCAGCCACCGGATGCGCCGCCCGCCTACACCGGCGTGCAGCAATACGAGGCGGAGAACTTCGATTTCCGCAACATCCGCAATCTGGTCGCCTACGGGGTGTCGGGACCGATACGCAACTACCAGGCGCTGGGCTATGTCGACTTCGGCAGTAATCCCGCTGCCAGCATCCGCACCAACGTCAACGTCCCCAGCGCCGGTACGTATCAATTGCAAACGCGGTATTCGACCGCCGGCGCAAGCATCGGCACCGTGGACCTGTACATCAACGGCGTCAACGTCGGCACGCCGGCATTCGCGCAGACCACCTCGGCCAGCGACTGGGCCACGCTGCAACAACCTGTGACATTGAACGCCGGCAGTAACCGCGTCGAGTTCCGCGCCAAGGCGGCGGCGCCGGCATCGCTGTACCTGGACAACATCCGCCTTTCCTCCCAGTAAGGGCAGGCCGCGCGCCAGCCTGCTCGGGAGTCAGCGCTGGCGCGGCCACAAGGGCATCTGCGTGGCCGCCCCGCTACACTAGGCGCATGCGCATCGGCCCCTACACCATCGACCCCAAGGTGATCCTGGCGCCGATGGCCGGAGTCACCGACAAGCCGTTCCGGCTATTGTGCAAACGCCTGGGGGCCGGTCTGGCGGTGTCGGAGATGACCCTCTCCGACCCGCGTTTCTGGCAGACCCGCAAATCGCTGCAACGCATGGACCACGCTGACGAACCGGACCCGATCAGCGTGCAGATCGCCGGCACGCAACCGCAGCAATTGGCGGACGCGGCGCGCTACAACGCCGACCATGGCGCGCAACTGATCGACATCAACATGGGCTGCCCGGCGAAGAAAGTGTGCAACGCCTGGGCCGGCTCGGCGCTGATGCGCGACGAAGCACTGGTGGCACGCATTCTCGACGCGGTGGTGAAAGCATCGCCCGTACCGGTGACGTTGAAGATCCGCACCGGCTGGGACAGCGACCACCGCAACGGACCGAGCATCGCCCGAATTGCCGAAGACTGCGGCATCGCCGCACTGGCCGTACACGGGCGTACCCGCGATCAGCACTACAGCGGCCAGGCCGAGTACGCGACGATCGCGCAGATCAAGGCGATGCTGCGCATTCCGGTGATCGCCAACGGCGACATCGATTCACCGCACAAAGCCGCGCAGGTGCTGGCGGCGACCGGCGCCGATGCGGTGATGATCGGCCGTGCCGCGCAAGGCCGCCCGTGGATCTTCGGCGAGATCGCACATTACCTGGCCCATGGCGAAATGCGTCCAACGCCATCGCTGGCATTCGTGCGCGACACGTTGCTCGATCATTTGCACGCGCTGTACGCGTTCTACGGTGAAGCGCAAGGCGTGCGCATCGCGCGCAAGCATCTGGGCTGGTACGCCAAGGACCGGCCGGAGAACGCCGCCTTCCGCGCCGTGGTCAACCGTGCAGAAAGCGTGCAAGCGCAATTGGCGCTGACCGCCGATTATTTCGATGCGTTAATCGCCGGCATATCGCCAACGCTATCCAGCGCGGCTTGAACAACAGCGGCTTGAACAACACCCGCCGGGAACACCGCATGTGCGCGTCCCACCGCGCACGGCAGCACGACGGCGAGCGCGAACCGACATCAGCGACAACCGACTTCGCGCTAGGCCGCCTGCGATAGCGACAGCGCGCGCGGCGGCAGGGTCTGCAGCACCTCCCCGGTATGCGAGAGCAATTGCAAACGGCCCTGATGGTCTTCGCTGAGCGCGGTGAGGCTCTCGACCCAGTCGCCATCGTTGGCGTACACCAGCCCATCGCGCTCGAACAAACCGGCGCGATGCACATGACCACAGATCACCCCATCCAGGCCACGGCGGCGCGCATCGTCCAGGCCCGCGCTGACAAAGCGCTCGATATAGCGCTCGGCGGCACTGCTCTGCCGCTTCAGATAATCGGCCAACGACCAGTAGCGCATGCCGAAGCGACGGCGCACGCGGTTAGTCAATTGGTTGCCGGTGAGAATGCGGTAGTACAGCCAATCGCCGAACTTTTCCTGCAAACCACCGAACTGGGTCATGGCATCGTAATCGTCGCCATGCACCACCAATAGCCTGCGTCCGTCGGCGGTCGCATGCACCGCACGTCGGCGGACCTGCATGGTCGGCAGCGCCAAACCGCAGAAGCGACGGATCGGACGGTCGTGATTGCCGGGCACGTAGATCAATTCGGTGCCACTGCGCGCCAGCGCATGCAGCGCATCCACCACGCGCTGATGGCCCGCGCCCCAGACCGCACGCCGCTGCGCCATCCACCAAAAATCGACGATATCGCCAACCAGATACACCTGATTGCAACGCAGGCCGCCGAGAAAATCGGCAAGTTCGCTGGCATGGCAGTGCGGCGCGCCGAGATGCACGTCGGAGACGAACACCGCGCGCCGTGGTGACAGGCGACTGATCGCATTCATGCGACCCCTCCTGCTTCACCACGGGGACGCTCTCGGCAGGGCGCGCCACTTGCGGCGGATGTGCGCTGGAATCGCCTCTGCGGCTGCGTCCGGCCGCAGCCAAGACGGGAGAAGCATTTCTGAACACTGCGTTCCAATCGGAGCACAGCACGTCCCCATTGCTGACTGACGCATAGCTTGGACGCCGACAACGACAACGTTCTTGCAATCCGGCTACGGCACGATGACGCCCCCACGCGCCCCACGAACGGTTAACCCCGCACAACATCGAGCGCGACGCAATGCACGATTGCGCACGCAGGTGTATCATGAATCTCCATCTTTTCATCCGAATGCAAGGATATAGCCGCGATGTCCAGCTATCTCTTCACCTCCGAGTCGGTCTCCGAAGGCCACCCGGACAAGATCGCCGACCAGATCTCCGATGCCGTGCTCGACGCGATCCTGACCCAGGACAAGCGCGCGCGCGTGGCTTGCGAAACGTTGGTCAAGACCGGCGTGGCCATCGTCGCCGGCGAGATCACCACCAGCGCCTGGATCGATCTGGAAGCGGTCACGCGCAAGGTGATCCTGGATATCGGCTACAACAGCTCGCAGGTCGGCTTCGACGGCGAGACCTGCGGCGTGCTCAACCTGATCGGCAAGCAGTCACCGGACATCAACCAGGGCGTGGATCGCAAGAAGCCGGAAGAACAAGGCGCCGGCGACCAGGGCCTGATGTTCGGCTACGCCACCCGCGAGACCGAGAGCTTCATGCCGGCCGCCATTCACCTCTCCCATCGTCTGGTCGAGCAACAGGCCAAGGTGCGCAAGAAGAAGAATTCGCCGCTGGCGTGGCTGCGCCCGGACGCCAAGAGCCAGGTGACCCTGCGCTATGAAAACGGCGTGGCGGCGGCGATCGACGCGGTGGTGCTGTCCACCCAGCACGATCCGGAGATCAAGCAGAAACACCTGATCGAAGCCGTGCGCGAGGAAATCCTCAAGCCAGTGCTGCCGGCCAAGTGGCTGCACAAGGACACCAAGTTCCACATCAACCCGACCGGCAAGTTCGTGATCGGCGGGCCGGTGGGCGACTGCGGCCTGACCGGACGCAAGATCATCGTCGACACCTACGGCGGCTGGGCGCGCCACGGCGGCGGTGCGTTCTCGGGCAAGGATCCGTCCAAGGTCGACCGCTCGGCGGCCTATGCCGCGCGCTACGTGGCCAAGAACGTCGTGGCCGCTGGCCTGGCCGACCGCTGCGAAGTCCAGGTGTCCTACGCCATCGGCGTGGCCGAGCCGACGTCGATCTCGGTCACCACCTTCGGCACCGGCAAGATCGCCGACGACAAGATCGAGAAGTTGATCCGCAAGCACTTCGATCTGCGTCCATTCGGCATCATCAAGATGCTCGACCTGATCCACCCGATGTATCAGCAGACCGCTTCCTACGGCCATTTCGGCCGCACCCCGAAGGCCTTCAGCTACACCGACGGCACCGGCGCCCAGCACCATGCCACGGCGTTCTCGTGGGAGAAGACCGACCGCGCCGAGGCGCTGCGGGCGGACGCCAAGCTGAAGTAAGTCGGCGACTCCACGTCTGCACGAAGAACGGGCCGCAATGCGGCCCGTTTTTTATTTCCTGCATTCGGTAACCCAAACGCGTCGGACAGATGAAGCGTGTGGCGGCGCCTGCGCTCGCCTCGGCTCAACCGCGGCGCTGTAGCGCTTGCTTCAACAGCGCCTGGAACTGCGGCAATGGGCACAGGCCAGTCGCGGGATCACTGCAACCGGGCACCTGCAAGGTCTGCAACAACGGCGGTGCGCGCAAGCTCAGCGGAGTCAATGCACGCAGTTGGTCCAGCGACTGCGCCTGGTAACGCACACGCACGTAATGCTGACCGCTGCGCAGGTCGCGCAGTTGCTCCAACACCAAGGCTCCGCCTGGCGGCGCATCGTCGCGACCATAGCCGGGCAGATGGAAATGCAGATCGAGCAAGCCGCTGAGCGCGGCGATATGCGTATCGCTGGCGACCAGCACGCTCACCCGTGGCGCGTCAGCCACACCCAGCGTGTCCAGTACGCGGCGCGCCAGGGGTGCGCCAGCGCGCGCGGCCATGTACTGCGGACGCGCATAGATCTCGAACAACAACGCGTGCAACCGCGACACCATGCCCAGACGCTCAAGCGTGGCGCGGCCCCAGCCGACCTGATCCAGCGGCAAGCCCTCGGTGTATTGCAGGATGAACACCTCGGCGGTGCCCGAGGTCAGGTCCAACGGTCCGTGCAAGGCAAGGCTGCGTCCGTTGCGACCCGGCGTCAGCGACGACGGCATGTGGGCAAAGTCGCACGCCTGCGTGCAGCCGAGAATCTGCTGCATGGTTTGCAGCTCTTTCGCATACGGTGCCAACAGCGCACCCGGACCACCGGTCTGGCGCTGGATCGACGCCACGGCGGCGGCGGCGTCGAAGTCCACCGCACCGGCCTCGACCGGACGGAACAGCGGATCGTCACTACCCTCGGCTTGGTGCCCCACCTGCAACTTGCACCCTGGTGCCAACGCCTCGGCCAGAATCTGCGCGCTGGCAATCGTGCGTTGATCGGTATTGGCGTAGACGCTGACCGCAGACTGCGCCGGGCAGCCATGTGCGGGCAGGACAGCATCGCGCAATAACCATTGCCGGGTGTAGTCGCCGCTGAGTTTCACTGCCGCACGCCCATGCGCACTGAGCAGACTCGGCGGTGTCGTCCACACCGGCCATGGCTGCGGCGCCAACGCGGCGGCGGCCGCCTCGCCCGGCAGTGGTGCGCGCACGCCGTGGCGAAACAGCATCCACACCTGCTCCACCTGCAACTTAGGCGCAGGCGCCACCTTCGCTGCAGGTCGCGCCTGCGCGGCCAACGCCGCCGCAATCAAGACGCTCCACACCATCCAGCGCATGCTTGTGTTCATCGTCATTTCCAAAAAGAAAAAAAGAGCCGCTCACGACAAGCCAACGCGACCGCCAGCGGTGATCCGGTCGCAACGCGATCCTGCCGCGATAACGAACTAATCGCTGCAGCCACCATCGCACCTGCGCGGTGGGCGGCAGTCGATCATGATGATGCGATCCGAGCCGTTGCAATCGGTCCAAGCGCAACGTCCGCATCGGTGCGGTGAACGTGCGCACCGAACTCGGCACGCACGCCACCATCAGCCGTCACACGACGCAGCAACGCCACCCTCCCCAGCGCGACCTTGGGCCGCGCTGGAGGCGATGCTGTCCTGCGTCCGCGAGCCGCCTGCTCAGAACGTGTACTTCACAGTTAGCAACGTGGTGCGTCCGGCATCGACGATGTCGGAGATCGCGGTGCTGTTGTGCCCCACGTGCGCCCAGTAGCTCAAGCGATTGGTCAGGTTAGCCACCGACAGGTCGGCGCGCAGGTGTTCGTTGACCATGTAGCCCACATGCAGGTCGACGCGGGTGATCGGCTTGACCCACAGATCGTCCCAACTCGCGCCACGGTTGAAGTAGTCGTACACCGACACGTACTCGCCGGAGTAGTGGTACGCCAAGTTCACCGACAGCGGACCCTTCTCGTAGAACAGTTCGGCGTTGGCCATCAGGTTCGGCGCGTTCTGGATCCGCTCGTCGCGGAAGCCGTCCATGCCCAGATCGACGCGGGTGGTCTGACGGGTGACGTTGGCACCGATGCCGAAACCGTCCAGCGGTGCCGGCAGGCCTTGCAACGTCTGCCGCACCGCTGCCTCGACACCGAGCACCTTGCCGTCGCCACCGTTCTGCGGACGCACGTAGCGCACCCCTGCAGCGTCAGTGGTGGTGCCTGCATTGGCCGCGTTCGAACCGTTCTCGTAGATGTAGTCGGTCAGGTGCTTGTAGTAACCGGCCAACATCGCGTGACCGCCATGGCCGTTGTCCCACTCGCCGGACAGATCGACATTGACCGCCTTGATCGGCTTGAGATCGGGATTGCCCTCGGTGATAACCGTGGTGCCGTCGCTGGACACATCGTAGCTCGCGCCGCCGCCGAGCTGCACGAACGCCGGCCGCGTGTAGCTGGTCCACACCGAGGCGCGATACACCGCATTGCCGTCACCCGGACGGTAGTTCAAGAACACGCTGGGCAACGGCATGTTGTAGGTGGTGCGGTTGTTGCTGAAGAAGCCAGGCAACTCGTTACCTTGACTGTCCTGCGGCATGGTCCAGAAGGTGTTGCGGATGCGGGTCTGCTCGAAACGCACGCCCGGAATCACTTCCAGGTCGCCGGTCTTGAACGTGGCCATCGCATACGCCGCGGCCACCGCTTCGGTGCCGCGCATGGTCGCGCAGTTCTGGTTGTTGATCGCCAGGCTGCCGCAGGTGTCGAAGCTGGCCGGGGTCAGGTGCTGAGCGATCATCGCCTTCAATCCGGCGTTGCTGAGCTTGACTGTCGGCAGGTCGTACTTGCCCGGATACACCGCATCGTATTGACCGACCACCAGCCCGGTATCGCGCAGCAACGTGCCATCGGTGAACTTGGCGTTGGTCCAGTCGCGCGAGGTGAATTCGCGCGAACTATCGATGTACTTGACGCCGAACTGGATATTGTTCAACGCACCGCCATCGACGTCGTAGCGCACGTCGAACTTGGCCCCACCCTTGTGCTGACCGCTGTAGGACTTGCTCAACTGACCGTAACGGCGCGCGTACAAGCTGCCGATGTCGCTGGCCTGGGCCTGGATCGCCGGGGTCAGCAGCGGCCGTGGGAAGCCTTCGCCGTCATAGCCGGAAAAGCTATTGGCGCCGTAAGGGAACTGCGTGGAGGTGTACTGGTCCACACGCGCGGAGATTTCGACGTGGTCCGGACGATCGTTATCGCCGTAGCCGTAGAACAGATTCGGCGACAGCGTCCATTGCCCCAACTGCTTGTCGGCGCCGAACTGGAAGGTAGCCAGGTCCGCCACTTCCGGGTTGGTTTCGTACCAGTAGCGCACCGCCACGCGGTTGATCTGCGGCTGGTACACGCCAGTGGAGCCGATCTGGGTCAGGCTGACGTTGGCCGGAACCATCTGGGTGTAGCCGGTGTTCTGCTCGGTCTTGGCGTAGGCATAGGTGGTGCGTGCATATAGCTGCAAGCTCGGATCGACATGCCAGTCGAAGGAGACGTTGCCACCATAGCGCTTGGTATCGCCAGCGGAGTAGCCGATGTTGGCACCCGTGGCCATCAGCAGGTCTTGCGGGTTGTAACCCGGCGCCGGACTGCCATCGGCGGTGGTGCGGGAGAAATACTTGCCTCTCCAGTCGCCACGCGCAGCGGCGGCGTTGGCCACTTCGCTGTTCACGTAATGGCGCTCGTCGTAGTAGGCGCTGGCATACACGCCGAACTGGTGATCGGCACCGAACTTGGCATGGAATTCGCCAGCCGCGCCCTTGCCCAGACCGCTCTCGTCGTAGTCGCGCGCACGGCTTTCCACGCGCCCGGTGGCGGTGACGCTGCCGCCGATCGCGTCGCTGTAGTCGAAGCCGCTGGGAGTGCGGTAATCGATGGTGCCACCGATCGCATCGCCGTCCATCGCGGCGGTGGAGGTCTTGTTCAACACGATGGTCTGCAAACCCGACGGCGGCAGCAGGCTCAACTGCACGCTGCGGCTATACGGCATGCCCTGGGCGACGTTGACGCCGTTGATCAGGTTGACGTTGTACTCGGCATTGAGGCCACGCACCGAGGCGAACATGCCCTCGCCGCGCGCGGCGCCGTCCACGCCGCCGAAATACGACTGCCCGGTATTGACCACGTTGACGCCCGGCAACAGGCCCAGCGCCTCGGCAATGTTGTGGACGGCGGTGTACTTGAGGTCTTCGGCCGAGAGCACGTTGGCGGTGTTGGTCGCCGCCATCTGCATGTCTGCGGCGTTATAGCGGGTCACCGCGACGGTCATCTTGTCCAGGGTCGTTGCACTGGCATTGGGGGCAGCGGCCTGCGTCTGCTGCGCGTCCTGCGCCTGCGCCAATGCCATCGGCGCGACGCCAATCAACACGGCGGCGATCGCCACAGACAGGCGTTTTTGGAGATGAATCGAGTGGGACATGAAGAATACCGGACATAGGCCAGACCAGCGGAAGTCGTCCGCAGACCGAGCATGGAAGGAAGAGGCACCGCGACCTTGGTAACGGCGGCGCGCATTCTTCGCTGGAAGCACTACGTCTTCGTGACAACGCTATAATTCCGTTAAAAATGCAGTTTTATGCACTAATTTCGCTTAAAATCGCACATAAGTCTATAAATGTAGACGGAAACCGCGCCATGCATCACCCTGCCTCGCACAGTCGTTGGGTACGGACAACCTGCCGATGACAGCGACGTCGTGGAGCAGCGAGCGGCCGCCCGCGCGGCGACGCGACACGCCCGCGCGCGAAGCTCAGCCGGTGTTCTGCAAGCCCTGGGCAACGCCGTTGACACACGCCACCAGGGCGCGCAGCAGCTCCTCGTCCTCGCCGTCGGTGGCACGCCAACGTTGCAGCAAGTCCACCTGCAGCACGCTGATCGGATCGATGTAGGGATTGCGCAGGCGGATCGATAGTGCCAGGCGCGGGTCGTGTTGCAACAGCGACGCCTGCCCGGTCAATGCTTTCACCCAATGTTTGGTCAACGCCAATTCGTCGCGGATGCGCGGAAAGAAGCGCGCGTGCAGCGGCCCGGCCAAGCGCGAGAACATGTCGGCGATGTTGAGGTCGCCCTTGGACAGGACCATCGCGATGTCATCGAGAAAGGTGCGGAAAAACGGCCAGTCGACGGCCATCGCGCGCAGTGCGGCTTCGTGCCCAGCCTCCACTGCGGCCTGCAGCCCGCTGCCGACGCCATACCAGCCCGGGATCACCGCGCGCGCCTGGCTCCAGGCGAACACCCACGGGATCGCGCGCAGATTGGACAGCGCCGCATCCTGACCGAGCCGCCGCGATGGACGCGACCCCAGGGTCATCCGTTCGATCACGTCGATCGGCGTCGCCAAACGGAAATAGCGCATGAACTCGGGGTCGCCGACAAAGTGGCGGTAAGCCTGGCTGCTGTGCTCGGCCACCGTCTCCATCACCGGACGCCACTGCGCTTCGCGCGCATCGACCGGGCGCGGGCGCAGGCTCGACAGCAGCACCGCGCCCGTCATCTGTTCCAGCGAACGCAGCGCCAGCGCACGGATGCCATATTTGCGGTGGATCACTTCGCCCTGCTCGGTCACCCGCAGTCGTCCATCGACACTACCGGGCGGCGCCGCCTCCAGCGCCCGCGTGGTCTTGCCGCCACCGCGCACGATCGAGCCACCACGACCATGGAAGAACGTCAGGCGGATCCCCAGTTCGGCGGCGGCCTCCAACAATTCCATCTGCGCGCGCTGCAGGCCCCAGCGCGAGGCGGCGATGCCGCCGTCCTTGCCACTGTCGGAGTATCCGAGCATCACCATCTGCACGTCGCCGCGCGCATCCAGGTGACGGCGGTAGACCGGATCGGCGAGCAGGTCGCGCAAGGTCGCGGTGCCGCCGCGCAGATCGTCCACAGTTTCGAACAACGGCACGATATCCAGCGGCACCGCGCCTGCCGCGTCGACCAGACCGCCACGACGCGCCAGCGCCAGCACGGTCAGCACGTCGGCGCGGTCGTGCGCCATCGAGATGATGTAGCTGCCCAGCGCGTCGGCACCGTGACGCGCACGCGCATCGGCGAGCGCGGCAAACACCGCGTCCAAGCGCGCGTTGCCGGCATCGGCGCAGGCCGGCAACGCGGCCTCGCCCCCCGCGTAGGGACCGAGCAGGCGCGCACGTTCGGCGGCCGGCAACGCCTCCCACTCCTGCATTCCCAACGCGGCGGCCACCGCACGCGCATGCACGCTGGATTCCTGACGCACGTCAAGGCGCGCCAAGTGGAAGCCGAAACTGCGCACACGCCACAGTAAGCGTCGCACCGCGAACCAACCCGCGTGCAGGCCCTTGTTCGCGCGCAGGCTGTCCAGGATCAACTGCAGGTCGTGTTCCAGTTCGCTGGGCGCGGCGTAGCCGCCCGGCGCATCGTCGAGCGTGGCGCGCAGCCGTGCCCGCATCAAGTCGTTGAGCAAGCGATAGGGCATGTCCGCATGACGTGGGCGCGAACGGGCGGCGGCCTGCGGCAGCAGTTGGCGGTAACGTTCGAGTTGCTCCAGCAATGGCGCGCTGACCCCGACCAGGATGATCGACTGACTGAGCAGGCTGGCAAGTTGCCGAAGTTCTTTGAGGTAGCGCTCCAGCACCGCGCGGCGCTGCGCATCGAGGGTGGCGGTGATGGTGGTCGCGTCGACGTTGGGGTTGCCGTCCATGTCGCCGCCGACCCAGGTACCGAAGCGCAGCAGACGCGGCAGTTGCAAGGCCTCGCCATAGGTCTGCTCGATTGCGTGCTCCAGGGTTTCATACATCACCGGAATCACCCGGTACAGCACCTGGGTCAGGTAGAAACCGACATGCTCGCGTTCGTCTTCCACGGTCGGCCGCACCGGCGAGGAGTCCGCGGTTTGCCACGCGGAGGTCAGCGCCATGCGCAAACGCGCAGCATCGGTGGCACGTTCGCCCGGCGTGCGCATGCCGTCGAGGTGATCGACCAGGCTGGCCACCATCAACTGCTCTTTCTCCAACAGCGCACGGCGGACGGCTTCGGTCGGATGCGCGGTGAACACCGGCTCCACATCCAGACGCGGCAGCCAATCGCCCAGTTCCTGCAAGCTCACGCCTTGCGCCTTGAGCCGAAGCAGGGCGTCTTGCAGGCCATCGGGCTGCGGCGTATCGACGCTGCTGCGTTGATAGTCGCGGCGGCGGCGGATGCGGTGTACCCGTTCGGCGATGTTGACGACCTGAAAATAGGTACTGAAGGCCCGTACCAGCGCTTCGGCCTCACGCGGTGTGCGCCCGGAGAGGGATTCGCTGAGCAAGGACGCGGGCGCGTCACGTTCGCGGCGCGCAATCGCCGCAGTGCGGATGCGTTCGACCTCGTCGAGGAAGTCGCCGGACACCTGTTCAGCGAGCAATTCGCCGACCAGGGCGCCAAGGTGGCGCACGTCGTCGCGTAGGGGAAGATCGGGCGTGGCGAAGACGATGTTGCTGCGGGACTCGTTCATCGGAAAACGCATGGCTCGGCGTGGGGGCGTGGCAAGCCTAACCGAAAACGATTACACGCCCTGTCAGCGAGCATAACGGTTGCAAAGCGAACAATTGCATCGGCATGTGGCAATGCCTGCGACGCCGTCACCGGCGCGACAGTCGCCGCCATGCGCGGCCGATGGCGGGATCGGCATGCGCGGCATCGCCGCTCAAGCGGCCCATTCAAGTCCCGCACCCAGCAGCCGCTATACTTCATTCCCCTCTGCCGAGGGGCGCTGCGACCGTGTCTAGACCGGAACTCCCGTGTGCAGACCCGGCCAGGCTCGGCGGACGGCATGAGCGACAACGGCGCCCGGACTTCGCGAGTTTTCTCGCCATTGACCGGAGCATTATCGATGAACGCTGTACGCAAGAGCCTCTCTGCCACAGGCGACTACAAGGTCGCCGACATCACCCTCGCCGACTGGGGCCGCAAGGAACTGGACATCGCCGAGCACGAGATGCCCGGGCTGATGTCGATCCGCCGCCAGTACGCAGCGGCCAAGCCGCTGGCCGGCGTGCGCATCACCGGCTCGCTGCACATGACCATCCAGACGGCGGTGCTGATCGAGACACTGAAGGATATCGGCGCTGACCTGCGCTGGGCCTCGTGCAACATCTTCTCCACGCAGGACCACGCCGCCGCGGCGATTGCCGCCAGCGGCACCCCGGTCTTCGCCTGGAAAGGCGAAACACTGGAGGAATATTGGGATTGCACCCTCGACGCGCTGACCTTCACCCTGCCCGACGGCACCCAGACCGGTCCGGAACTGGTGGTGGACGACGGCGGTGACGTGACCCTGCTGATCCACAAGGGCTATGAACTGGAGAACGGCTCCAAGTGGGTGGACGAACCGGCGTCCTCGCACGAGGAACAGGTGATCAAGCACCTGCTCAAGCGCGTGGCGGTGGAACGCCCCGGCTACTGGACCCGCGTGGTCAAGGATTGGAAAGGCGTGTCCGAAGAAACCACCACCGGCGTGCATCGCCTGTACCAGCTCGCCGAGGCCGGCACCCTGCTGGTGCCAGCAATCAACGTCAACGACTCGGTGACCAAGAGCAAGTTCGACAACCTCTACGGCTGCCGCGAATCGCTGGCCGATGGCCTCAAGCGCGCAATGGATGTGATGCTGGCCGGCAAGGTCGCAGTGGTCTGCGGCTACGGCGACGTCGGCAAGGGCTCGGCGCACAGCCTGCGCGCCTATGGCGCACGCGTCGTCGTCACCGAGATCGACCCGATCTGCGCATTGCAGGCGGCGATGGAAGGCTTCGAGGTCGCCACCATCGAAGACACCCTCGGCCGCGCCGACATCTACGTCACCACCACCGGCAACAAGGACATCATCCGCATCGAGCACATGACGCAGATGAAGGACCAAGCCATCATCTGCAACATCGGGCACTTCGACAACGAAATCCAGGTCGATGCGCTGTACACGCTGCCGGGCGTGCAGAAGATCAACATCAAGCCGCAGGTGGACAAATTCGTGCTGCCCAACGGCAAGGCGATCTTCCTGCTGGCCGAAGGCCGCCTGGTGAATCTGGGCTGCGCCACCGGCCATCCCAGCTTCGTGATGTCCAACAGCTTCGCCAACCAGACCCTGGCGCAGATCGATCTGTGGCACAACAAGGGCAGCTACGAAAAGCAGGTGTACCGGCTGCCGAAGAAACTCGACGAAGAAGTGGCGCGACTGCATCTGGAAAAGATCGGCGTGAAGCTGACCAGGCTGACCGAAGACCAGGCCGCGTATCTGGGCGTATCGATCGATGGCCCGTACAAGCCGGAGCATTACCGCTACTAAGCATCGGACACACCAGTGTCATTGCAGATCGGGCGCCGCAGGGCGCCCGATCCGTTTTGGCCATGGACCTGTGTGCTTGTCAGGCGCATCGCCATGTCACACAGGCTTTAGGTGCACCTGTTGGACACCCACTGTCCAGGATCCACCGCCTCGCATCGCGCACGCCGGCCAGCACTTGCCGGTGTCGTTACGCCGATCCGGCCCGACGATAGATCGAAATCTGCGAGCGCGCCCGCGCACCGATGGGCTGTTGCGTCCAATCCGACCAGCGCTCCCGCAGCTCCAGACCCGCCAGACGCGCCATCAAATCCAGTTCCGACGGCCACACATAGCGATAACGATCATTGAAGATGCGCGTGCCGGACTCTGTCATCAACACGATCCGTTGCTGCACCAGTTGCCGTACCGGATCGGCGCTGGAACACACCAGCACCACCGGCGTCTCCCCCGACTCATCCAAGGGCGGCACCTCCAACGCCGAGGAGACCTTGCCGCCAACTTGAAGCATGTCCGCCGGCGGCACCAAGGTCTGAATCACGAACACGCCCGCGGCAGACAAACGCTCGCGCACTGCGGCAAAGCAGCGTACCTGTTCGCTTTGCTCCAGCAGATAACCGAACGAAAATACCGAATAGATCAGGTCAAACAGCCCGGCCACCGGGACATCGACGAAATTGTCACACACCAAGCGCACACGCTCGGCTCCAGGCTTGGCACGCAGCCTGTCCAACATGCCCTGGGAATTGTCGATCCCGCACACCGTTGCGCCGCTGGCCGCAAGCGGCAAAGCGATGCGGCCGGTACCGATACCCAATTCCAGCGCCGTTCCAGTCCTTACCAATGCAGACAGCGCTTGCACGCATTGCGACGTATTGGCCGAGGCCCCCAACCCATCGCGCAGGCCGTCGTAGTAATGCGCAATGCGGTCGTATGTTTTCTCTGACATGGCGTGCATACCGTGGACTTTATAAGAAATTCAGGATGCGCTACGCCTAAGATTAACCAACAAGACAACGACATCGCCGCCGCAAGGCCACGGGCAGAGCGGAATCCTCATGCACTGCCTCACTGCGACTCCTGCGCGCTGCAAGCGCCCACTCGAGAGCGACCGGCGAGGCGTTGTTAGCCACGCTAAGCCACCATGCCAACGTCCGCCCGAGCGCCATCGAGGCGTTTGCCTGTGGCTAGCCACTGTGCACACTCGGTGCCGAGCTCCGTCGCGGCACGCTGCAGATAGGCAGTACTGACAGCCTCTGTCAGCACCTCCCGCCAGCGTCCATTGCAACCACGGTTGAAAAACGCACGCCCATCGTCGCGCCAGAAACCAGCCCCCTGCGGCACATAGCGCGCCGCATGCTCACGCATGTAAGCGAGGCTGCAATGCTCCACCACGCGCTCGCAGCGCGAAGCGTCCAGCGGGATGTCCAGAAACGCGGCGATACGCCGCACCTGCGTCGGCAGGTCTTGCAATAATTGGGCGTAATGCACCAGCAGGACATTGTGGTGATCGCGCAGTGCCCACCAAGAGCGCACCCCCTCCCAGAAAGGCCAGAGCGGCGCGCCATCCTCGTGCAACCACGTTTGGAAATACGCATCGACCGGGCATGCAGGCGGCGGCATCACCTTCAACTTGCCGTCACTGTGAGACTGCGCATCCAGTCGTGCCTGCGCATCGGCGCTGACCGCACGCTGGTGATCGTACAGGCTCCAGACGATGTCACGGCCATCGCGAGCAACGTAGAGATAACGCGCCTTCTCCGACAACACCAGCGCATCGGCGGGAAGATGGGTCTTGATGAAGCGACGATGGGTTTGCTCGGCAAATAGACGCTGTTTCGTCGCCTTATCCGGATAGACCGAATCGAACCAGGGAGAGATCTTGGATACTTCGACTTGCGCGTCGCCACCGAAGATCAACTGAGCGACGATTTGCTGGACCCAGGTCGTTCCCGCCTTCGCGTAGCTGGCGATAACGATGTCATCCGAACGAAAGGAGAAATCGTTCCATACCGTGGAGTCGAAGAACCGATTGGGATATTCCCTTTGCTTTGAAGGCATGCTCACTCGGCATCCTTTTGGCAATTTTCTAGCGAATAACGCGCATCATGCGGCATTTCACTTCGCCGTCAAGCACGCACTCATGCGTGATGTTAAATAAATAAAATTTACCGGCGCCAACGCAAGAAGAATCTATCGCAAACTATATCTTGGCAGGCAACACAATCAGCTTGAAACACATAGGAATCCCGCCAGAGCTGACAAAATTCCGATGCTTCAACCGACTCTGCCAGCCTGCCAAGACTGGCCTTCATAAGCGCACCTTCCGTGCGCATTCGGTTACTGCGTATAGATATAGGCAACCTTTCGCGGCCCGAACACGTTGAGAATCTTGCGAAAGACAATAGAAATTGCATTCTTGATTTTCATCACATTCACCTTTCGGAAATTTTTATATTATTGGTTGAAGAGGAACGATCAACCAATTTCAGGCTAGCAATCCGTCGCCGCCATATCAATCTCTTTTTTGACATCACATTCACGTCAATGATGGATTTTCGATTAGAATCACACAATCATCCTAACCACCCTTCTATTCAGGAATATTCATCAAAATAAATAATTTCATTTATATTCATGAAAATAAATCCTTGCGCAGGTAGTCCAGATAATCTCGCACGTGCTGCTCGCGCGCAGACACATCCTCAGGAAGGCGCAGGCCGCGCGTGAACCAGCGCAAGCGCTGCCGCGCATGCAAGTGCGGATACGCATGCGTTGGGACCGGCACACCAAGGAACGCACACAATGGCGCCCATCCTTGCTGGGAAGAGAACACCAGCAGGCGGTCTGCCGGCACGGTTTCGATGATCTGCTGGTTCCACCGCTTGAAATAATCGGTCATGAATACGCGGTCTTGGCTACGACCGGCAAAGTGTTGCTTCAAGAACCTGCTGAACTCCTCTCCTTCAGGACCCAAAAAGGTGCTCTTTTTACCTGGCACCAGAATGGTCTGGGTGACGGATTCGAACCAGCTCTCCGGATCGCGCACGGTCAGGATGACCTTCGCATCGGGATAGACCTCGATTAACTCACGCCAGTAGTAGCAGCCGGGATGATCGGTCGTCGAGCGGTATCCAGCAAAGATCGCCGACCAGTCCGCAGCACCTCGCTCCGCCGCATTCCACAGCGGCAGCGCCTTGCGCATGGTCGCGGCAACTTCGGTCGCGTGGTAACAAGGACCGAATCCAAGATGCTCAAGCGCGAACTTCAACGACAGCGTCCCGGTCCTGCCCAAACCGGCGCCGATCACTTGCAACGACATGGGTTCTGCTCCTGTCCAATCTCGACAGGCGGAAACTACCACACCCGAATTATCTGCTTACGGGCACTTTGGACTGGACACATATTCGAACGCGTGCAGCACGCATGCTGTATTTGGCGCAGATGTTGCGCAGATGTAACGCGCATTGGCACGCTGCGCACGAGACGACAATCAGCACAACGACATCGGGCCTACGCGCAAACCGATGCGACAGGGCACAGCGCTACAGCGTGAAGTTACGCTTGATGGTGAATGTCCAGGCACCGTCGATCGGATTGGAGACATGGATCCGGCCGCTTCCATCCGGCACACCCGTGCTGTAATGCCGATATACGCCCGCGCTGTTCCAGGCACGCGCATAGGCCAAGCTAAACTCGGTGCCGTGCCATATGTGGCTCAGGCCTACACGCGCATCGGTCCAACTGTAATCGGCAAAATTACGGATGTGCTGGCGTCCAGCATGGACACTCGCCTGCCAGGACGGCACCACTTCATAGCTGGCATCCAACGCCAGATAACCCGACCCACGCGAGTGCTGCCCTCCACCGAGCCCCAACGAGGCGCTGTTGTAGCCTACATAATCGCGCGTCCATGTACTGGCATAGGACAGCTCGATGGTGCGCCAGTGTGCGGCGACGACCACATCGCCATAGTCGTAGTGGGTACCACTGACGGTAATCAGCGCGCCCGGATACGCGTAATGGTAGATGCCTGAACGCCAGCCCCAATCGCCAAGATTGGCTGCATAACCGGCGTACACATCCCACTCGATGTGGCCACCTTCGATGAAATACGGGCTCACTCCCGAGGCCCAGATGCCTGCATACCAACCGCTGTCAGCGACGACGTCCAGCCCACCCTGTAATACCGGCTTGCCCCAACTTTGCTCGAATCCACGCGAAACGTAGTTCGAAGTGACCGACACGTTAGCGGTGCCGCTGGCGGCCCACGCAGGCACCGTACCACTCAGCAGCATCGCCGCCAGTAATCTGAACTGTGCATTCACGACACCATCTCCAGCGACGCATGGCCCGGCTCGCCCACGCCAGCGGCAAGCTGTTGCGCCGACCACTTGAACAAGGCCGCTGCACGCTGACATTGCAGCGCCTGCTCCGCCATCGATGCGCGGGTTCGACCAGAGGACTCGATGACGTCACTGTCTTGCGGTGAAACAGCGGCGACCTCGCGCACGATGCCAGCGGCATGGCGCACGCTGGATACCGTCTGCAGTGCGTAACTGCTGCGACTGCTCATCGCGATGATGGCATTGACCTGGGCTGCGGACATATCGCTCGCACGCTTGAGCTCGTGCGAGCGAAGTTGCGCTTCAAATCCGGACAGGTCGATATTGCTGCCAGACGTGGAGGACAGAACATCGTGGCGACGGCGATCAGTCATCATCACAGCCAGACCACCGCAGAAAAACACGCACAGACCCGTGCATCACATCCGTCGGGTGACGTCGCCGCCTCGGCGAGGGTGTGGGAATCCAATGGAATGCGGAACATAGTGATTTCCTGAAATTGGTGAAGCACAGTCGTTGCAACCTGGAACACAGACGGACGCTATCGCGCAAAAAGACCCTCCACTGAAATGGGAACGCAAGCGCGTTGCATCCTTCTGATCGGCCCAACCTGCATACCGAACACATCGACGACACGGTGAACGCCTCATCTGCCGTGATGTCAGGGCACGACAAACAAACGACGTTCCGTTCGTGATGAGCGAATACGTGCGAACCGAATCTGCTCTGGTTCAGCCACTATCGTCCGCGTAGCGGAAAACTTGAACGCAAGGAACACGCTATCGCCCAGCGATGCGTCCTTGTGAAAGAGACATTCATCTCATTCAAAGAATCTGTACGTGTCGATGAAACGCAGATATCGGGCCTGAACGAGTCACTGAAAAGCGTTATCAGCGACAGGCTGAGCAGGACAGATGAACAGACCATTGGATACGTGAAAGCGTCGGTCCGGTTAGCGGATCTATTGGCCAGCATGGATGGCTGTCACACCAAGGCCCCCGGGCATTGCACCCGGGAAATGGCTGCGGGCGCTGCTGCTGCAAGTGCTCTAGCGCATTCGTTCGTAACGGCAATTGATGGAGCAGGTGCAGTAGAACCTACTGCACCACTGGTTCGGCGATCTGTCGATGGACGCAGCTGGCTAGCGAGCCAACATTTCAGCGCGCATGGGATATTGATCCAGACCTTTACAAGGCACAAGAGCTTCCTGGTAAGGGTGGCAATGACGTAGGCGGCGACGATTCACCCGGGCAATCGCGCAGCAGCGAGACGCACAGTTCCACCGGTAATACGGATGCGCGACTGCGTCGCAAAGGCAAGACAGTCAACGAACTGGACTATATCGGTGACACGATGAGCGACAACCTGCATGGGCTGATTCCCCATGCAAGGGCGACATGTGCCGACGGTTGCGCCGAACGCGAAGCGACCAGGGCTGCGCCGACGCCCGACAGTCCACCGATCCGGAAGCATTGACAGCTTGTGCGCTAGCCGATGTGGAGGCATCTGCCGTCAGTGCGAACACAGTACACAGCATGGCTTTAGGGAAATAACGAGCGCTCGAACGTGTGACCATGTTAATCACCTCTCAAGCGTGAAAGTAGATATACACATGCTTGCCAAGCGAAGCATGCACATGCGTGCCACCGGATACATCCCACGCGGCGGCGCTGACATTTGCAACGCGACGCCCCGGAGCGGGGTTGGCCGTCGCTTGCATCAGCGATTTTAATTGGAACCCCGCAGATTTATGATAATTGCATCCCTATTGTGCGCCAACCGCTGTGGCGACACTGCTCGTCAGTACGAAACACATCAACAATGCAGTGAGCGTCTCATCTGCCTTCATGGAAGTGCACGACAAGCAGACGATGTCCTGCTCGTGATGAGCCAATGTATATGAACTGAATCCGCTCCACTTATCGCCCAGCAACACCTCTTCGCGCACTACACATTTGCATGCCCCGGAGAATAGGTCTGCGCGAATATCACACCGATATCGCATCTCGTGCGCACAGCCGCAAAGCGGGCATGGCCAACTCTCCGCCACGTTCGTCGCACTTTCATATTCATAATGGTTACGGCGTCGGACGCCAGTTCGCGTGATGTTGCCAAAATTCCACGCTACGCCGGTAGGCGGCACGGTCAAGCGGCACGCCGGAGCCGCCCTCTTCCACGCCCAGCGCGTTACGCAGCATGGTGATCGGCGCCATCGGAATTTCCTGCGGCTGTGCGGTATACAGGCAGCCAACCACGCCCCAGTCCGCTTCGATCGGCGTGCCTTCGTGCGCGAGTTGATCGCGGCTGTAAAGAATCGGTAGCAGATAATCGGCAACCGGCGGCTCGACGCCCTCGAACCAGCGCACCAGCACGGGAAGTTCCTCGCGACTGCGTGCTTCATAGCCAGAACACAGCAGCGTGCGGTTGGCATCGGTGATCGGCACGGTCAGGCAGCGGGTCGAGGTCCAGTTGCGATGCACGTGGATTTTGCAAAACGGTGCATAACCATCCAGCACCTGTAACGGCACCGTGTCGTTGAGGTGGCGCTCGAACTGCTCGGGCGTGCAGTCCTGGATCGCGTTGCGGCGACGATCGCGCGGAAACAGACGCGGGCGGGCAAAAGCAGTGAGAACGATGGACATAGCGAAGATGCGAACCGGGATACACGTAAGCCTAGCGCGTCAGGCCGCAGCCGCACACCGACACGCGGTAACCCGAGGCAGCGCAGAGCGCGGATATGTCCGCACTGCGCTTGGGCGCCCATCCAACAGCGACTGGCGACGTTTTTTTAGCCACACTCAAGAATGCGCCAACGCATAGTCGATCGCCGCACGCACCGCCACCGCTTGCGCCGCATTGCATTGCGCCGGCGTGGCGTTGGCGTTGTCCGGATACACTTCGGTGGTGGTGGTGTAGCGCGCATCGGTGATACCGGCACACAGGCCCAACTGCTTCACCGGGTAATGGATGACGCCGGGCGCGGCAATCGGCGTCCCGATGAGTTCACCCGCCGGGTCTGCCTGGGCGATGTGGGTCACCTGCGCCACCGCCGCGAGCACTGCCTGCTGGAATGCCAGTTGCGGGTTTTCGCTATCGCCGACCAGATAGAACCCATCCGGAATGCTGCCCGGCACATAGGCGACACCATCGCGCGCGGCCAATGCCGGACGGAACTCGGACTCATCGCTATCGGTGGTCTCGTGCAGATCGATATGCATCGCCACCTGTGCACGCAATGGCGCGATCAGCCGCAGCAGCGCAGCCGACTCCTGCGCCGGACTATCGTTGCGGAAACAGCGATTGGGATCGAGCGCATCGGCGTTCCAGCGATGAATGCGTTCGTAGGCCCAGGGGCTTACGCACGGCACCACCAGCACATTGGCGCGGCCACGATACGTGGTCGCTTCCTGCGAGGCGAACTGCAGCGCACCGTGCACACCACTGGTTTCGTAGCCATGCACACCGCCGGTGACCAACATGCACGGCAACGCGGCATCCCAATCGCAACTACGCAGCGCCAGGAGCCGATAGCGTGACTGTGCGTAGCTCAGCACGCCGTATTCCATCACCTCCCACGGCCCACGCAGCTCTTCGATGGCGTCGACCACCTCGATCTCATAGCAGCGCCGGGGATGCTGTTCGGCCAGCCAGGCCGCCCGCTCCGCAGCGCCCCAAGGCACGCCAGGCGTTCCGATTCGATAGAAGGCGGCGTGGGGCATCGCATGGCTCCGCGGAGAGTGGAAATGAGGCTGGCGACTTTAGCAAAGCGTCCTCCATCGTCCAGCATCGCGTCAGCGCAGATACAAGCATGGTCGGCAGCGCGCCCCATGACACCCAGTGACGTCACTGAACATTCATCCGGATGAAGAGATATAATCTCTCGCATCACCCACCGCGTCACGCCCATGACTGCCATCAGCTTCGAGTTCTATCCGCCCAAGACCGACGAGCAACGCGTGCAGTTGGACCGCACCGCCGCGCGGCTGAAGTCTTACGCGCCCGAATACGTGTCGTGCACCTTCGGCGCCGGCGGCTCGACCCTGAGCTACACCTCCGAGACGGTGCGCCATCTCAAACAACAGCATGGCTTCGAGGCCGCACCGCATCTGTCCTGCGTGGGCGGTAGCCGCGAGGAAATCCGCGAACTGCTCAAGCTGTACCGCGCCATCGGCTGTCGCCGCCTGGTGGCGCTGCGCGGCGACCTGCCCTCGGGCATGGGCCATCCCGGCGACCTGCGCTATGCCGCGGACTTGATCGCCTTCATCCGGGCCGAATATGGCGATACTTTCCGCCTGGAAGTCGGCGCCTATCCGGAGACGCATCCGCAGGCCACCGATGCGCTCAGCGATCTGCATCACTTCAAGTGCAAGGTCGATGCCGGCGCCGATGCCGCGATCACCCAGTATTTCTACAACGTCGACGCGTATTTCCACTTCGTCGATGCGGTGCGCAAACTCGGCGTGCAGATTCCGATCGTGCCGGGGATCATGCCGATTTCCAACTTCAGCCAATTGCGACGTTTCTCCGAACAGTGCGGCGCGGAGATCCCACGCTGGATCGGCAAGCGCATGCAGGCCTACGGCGACGATGTCGAGTCGATCCGCGAGTTCGGCGCGGATGTGGTCGCCACGCTGTGCGAACGCCTGATCGCCGGCGGCGCGCCAGCGCTGCATTTCTACACGCTCAATCTAGCCAAACCGACCACCAGCATCCTGGCGCGGCTGGCACTGGAGCCGGCGCACGACTGAGCGAACCCGTATCGAAGATGACGGCAGACGGGGATGCGTTGCCACGCAACGCATCCCGACCGCCTGGATACGATGGCGTCATCTCTGAAACAATCGCTAAAGGGCAGGCGGCGGAACCCACACGCAGACGGCAAGCCTGCACCGATCACGCAGCCAATCACCACCATGCTGGATCTACGACAGCGACACGCTTGCCAGTGGATCAGTGCCCGGAGCCTACGCGGTACTTTGCATTGGCCGTCAGCGGCAAGGAGATCGTGTCGCGCGACGTCGGATAGCGGACGGCCTGCGTGCGGCGCGCACTCTGTCGCCGACGCTCAAGCCACGTCGGCAGTCAACGGCCACAGTCCACGGATCGCGGCGATGCCCTGCCCGCCGTGACGCCGCGCCTCGGTCACCTGTGAAGGCAACAACCCGCCAATCGGATACAGCGGCAGGGCGACCTGCTCACGCAGCCGCTCGAACGCCTCCCAACCCAATGGCGTGGCATCGGGATGACTGGCGGTGGCCGCCAGCGGTCCGACTACCGCGAAATCGCACCCGAGCCGCTGCGCCGCCTGCAACTCCTCCACCGTGTGGCAGGACGCCGCCACGACCTGCGCGGACGGCAGTGGACGCGCCTGGTACTGCGCCAATTGTTCCGCGCCCAGGTGTACGCCGACACCCAGTTCCTGCGCCAATGCCAGATCGCGGTTGACCAAGACTTGCGCGCCATGCGTGGCACACAGCGCAGCAGCGGCCCGCGCCAGCGGCCACCAATGCACGTCCGGCAGACCGCGCGCGCGTAGTTGTACGCAGCGCACGCCGCTACCCAATGCGCGCTCCAGCGCGGCCAGCCACAGCGCGGGATCGTCCGGCTCCGGCGTCACCAGATAACGGTCGGGCTGGCGCAGCATCGCCACCACCGGCTGATCGGCCGGCGGCATCGCGTAACGGCCCAGCTTGTCCGGCGTCACCCACATCAATGGCTGGCCTTCACGGCCACGCGGGGTTCCCTTCCACGACTGCACTTGACGCACTTCCAGACGCAGCCGTTTATCCGGATAGCGCTGCGGCACCTCCATCAACCACGCGCCGACCACCGCGTCGATGCCCAGTTCCTCGTACAGTTCGCGCACCAGCGCCTGCTCGGAGGTTTCGCCCGGCTCGCGCTTGCCGCCGGGGAATTCCCACAGCCCGGCCAGATCGCTGCCACCGGTACGTCGGCTCAATAGAATACGACCGCGCGCATCGGTGATGACGGCGGCCACGACATGAATGGAGCGGAGCGGTTCGGACATGCGGCAAGCTTGCCGTCTTCGGCAGGGTCCGCGCAATCAATTGACGTCACAACGTCGACGATTCACACCATGCGCTTCACCTAGTGCTTAGCTTGCGCAAGCGGGAATCCACGCGACAGCGCATGGTCCGCCGCGCGGCGCACCATGGCAAGACAGATTCAACCGGAAAGAGTGTGGCCAATCCGCCACAACACCCCGGAAGGATCGTGCAGGGTGAAATCGCGCATGCCCCAGGGCCGGTCTTCGACGATGCCCAACTGGGCGCGGTAGCGACCGGCGAGATCGGCCGCCTCGCATCGCTGCCACCAGGCATCGGCCTCTTCCACAAGCAAGTGCAGCATCAGATTGTGCGCCAACCCTTCCGCGTAGAAATCCTGCAACAGAAACGCACAGCGTTCGCCATGGCGACAGCAGGCGAGTCCGTCACCGAGCTCCTCGACCGCGAAACCCAACTCGCGGTAGAAACGCCGCGACAGCGCGTAGTCGCGCGCCGGCACGAACACCTTCAACTCAAGACTGGGGCAGGGCTTCACGGCAACTTCCGGCGCTACGCAGGGAAGGTCACGCTACTCATCGGCCGTGTAACGCGCAATGGCTCTGATAGGCGCCGCTGCACGGCGCCCAACAATTTCCCGACACAGGACGCTGCCGCGCACGCACGCGGCAGCCCACTCAGGTCAACTGCCCGTGGCAGTGCTTGTATTTCTTGCCACTGCCGCACGGACACGGGTCGTTGCGGCCGACCTTGGGCATCTCGCGGGTCACCTGCATGATGGGCATGCCATTGGACCCGGATGACGGCTGCTCGGCGTCCTCCTCGGCACTGTAGCCACCGGCTTCTTGGTGCTGGAACTGCGCCTGGAGCAGTTTCGCCTCCATCTGTTGACGCTCCTGCACCTCCAACGCGGCAACTTCCTCCTCGCTGCGGACACGCACCCGCGCCAACAAAGTCACCACCTCGCGCTTGGCATGCTCCAGCATTTCCGAGAACAGCTCGAAGGCTTCCTTCTTGTATTCCTGTTTCGGCTGCTTCTGCGCATAGCCACGCAGGTGGATACCCTGGCGCAGGTAATCCATGCGCGCCAGATGCTCCTTCCAGCTTTGGTCGAGCACGGTGAGCATGATGTGCTTCTCCAGCGCGCGCATGGTCTCGCTGCCGACCGCCTCCTCCTTCTCGCGGAAGTGGCGCTCCACCTCTTGGCGTACCGCCTCGACGATGCCAGCCGCGTCCAGCTCCTCGTGACGCTTGACCAATTCGCTCACCGACAGCGACAGACCCAACTCGCTGTCCAGGGTCGCTTCCAGACCCGGCAGGTCCCACTGCTCATCCACCGAATTGGGCGGCACGAAGCGCGAGACAAGATCGTAGATCACATCGTCACGGATGCCATCCACGTTCTCCTTGACCGAGTCGGCATCCAATAGCTCGTCGCGCTGAGCGTAGATCACCTTGCGCTGGTCGTTGTTGACGTCGTCGAAGTCGAGCAGGTTCTTGCGGATATCGAAGTTATGCGCTTCGACCTTGCGCTGAGCCTTCTCGATCTGGCGACTGACCAGCTTGTCCTCGATGACGTCGTCTTCCTTCATGCCCATCATGCGCATCGCTCTTTGCACCCAGTCGGAGGCAAAGATGCGCATCAGATTGTCTTCCAGCGACAGATAAAAGCGCGAGGACCCCGGATCGCCCTGGCGACCGGAGCGGCCGCGCAACTGGTTGTCGATACGCCGCGATTCGTGACGCTCGGTACCGATGATGTGTAGCCCGCCCGCCGCCTTGACCGCCTCGTGGCGCTCCTGCCAGGCCGCTTTCAGACGCGCGCGTTCGGCGGCGTCCAATTCTTCGCCCAACGCATGCAGCTCGGCTTCCAGCGAACCGCCGAGCACGATGTCGGTACCGCGACCGGCCATGTTGGTGGCGATCGTCACCGCCCCTGGCTGGCCGGCGTTGGCGACGATCTGCGCCTCGCGTTCGTGCTGCTTGGCGTTGAGCACCTCGTGTTTGACCCCGGCCTTGCGCAGGTGCTCGGACAACATTTCCGAGGTCTCGATCGACGTGGTGCCGACCAGCACGGGCTGGCCGCGCTTGGCGCAATCCTCGATATCGGCCAGCACCGCATTGAATTTGCCCTTGCGGTTGAGGAACACCTGGTCCGGCCAATCCTTGCGGATGGTCGGGCGGTTGGTCGGGATCACCACCACTTCCAAGCCGTAGATGCTATGGAATTCGTAGGCTTCGGTATCGGCCGTTCCGGTCATGCCGGACAGCTTCTTGTACATGCGGAACAGGTTCTGGAAGGTGATGCTGGCCAGCGTCTGGTTCTCGCGCTGCACCGGCACGCCTTCCTTCGCTTCCACCGCCTGGTGCAGGCCGTCGGACCAGCGCCGCCCCGGCAGGGTGCGGCCGGTGAATTCGTCCACGATCACCACTTCGCCGTCACGCACGATGTAGTCCACGTCACGCTGGTAGATCGCATGCGCACGCAGCGCGGCATTGAGGTGGTGGACCACGCTCAGGTTGTGCGCGCCATACAAGCTGTCTTCCGCATCGGCGAGGATGCCGGCGGCACGCAGCAGTTCTTCGGCGTGCTGCATGCCCGCCTCGGACAGATGCACCTGCTTGCCCTTCTCGTCGACCCAGTAATCGCCCTCGCCTTCCTCCGACTCCTGCCTGACCAGTTGCGGCACGATGCGGTTGACGCGAATGTACAACTCCGGCGACTCGTCGGCCGGGCCGGAGATGATGAGCGGGGTACGCGCCTCGTCGATCAGGATCGAGTCCACCTCATCGACGATGGCGTAATTGAGACTGCGCTGGAAACGGTCGGCCTTGGACAGCGCCATGTTGTCGCGCAGGTAATCGAAGCCGAATTCGTTATTGGTGCCGTAAGTGATGTCGGCGGCATAGGCGGCATGCTTGTCACTGTGCGGCATGCCCGGATACACCACGCCCACGCTCAGCCCCAGCCAGTTGTAGAGCTTGCCCATCTGCGCGGCATCGCGGCGTGCCAGGTAGTCGTTGACCGTGACCACGTGCACACCTTTGTCTTCCAGCGCGTTGAGGTAGACCGGCAACGTCGCCACCAGGGTCTTGCCCTCACCGGTGCGCATTTCCGCGATCTTGCCCAGGTGCAGCACCATGCCGCCGATCAACTGCACATCGTAGTGACGCATGCCCAGCACACGACGGCTGGCTTCGCGACACACCGCGAACGCTTCCGGCAGCACCTTGTCCAAGCTTTCGCCAGCCGCGATACGCCCACGTAATTCCGGGGTCTTGGCCTGTAGTTGCGCGTCGGAGAGCTGCCCCATCTCCGGCTCCAACGCATTGATCTTGGCGACGATACGGTGGAGCTGACGCAGCTGACGCTCGTTGCGGCTACCGAAAACGCGAGTAAGCAGACTGTTGATCATTGAAGGAACCGGTTGGAAAGGAACGCCCATACGGCCCAACCCCGAGCAAATCGCCGGGCCGCAAACGAAACAGGGCGCGAGGCGCCCTGTTATGGCAAAGCACATTGTAACTTGGGGCGATGCTTGGCGACTCAAGCATCGGCCATGCGCGTGGCGCCTTCCTCAACCGCGGCCGCGACGGCCAGCCGGCGCAGCACCGTCGCCGAGAAACTTGGCTGGATTCATCACCACCCCGTCCTTCCACACTTCCAGATGAACGTGCGCGCTGGTGGAAAGACCGGTGGAACCGGCCTTGGCGATTTCCTGACCGGCGCGCACCAGATCCCCCAGCTTCACCAATAACCGCGAGTTATGCGCGTAGCGGGTGACGTAGCCATTACTGTGATCAATCTCGACCACGTTGCCATAGCCAGTGCGCACGCCGGCGTAACTGACCACGCCATCGGCCACGGCCAGGACTGGATCGCCCACGCTGGCGTGGAAGTCGAGCCCCTTATGGAAACTGCTGCCGCGACCAAACGGGTCCATCCGCACACCGAAACCGGAGGTGATGTAGCTGTTGCGAATCGGCATCCGCGATGGCATCGCGTTCTGGTCGAGCTGATGGTCGAACAACAGCGATTCCAGCACCGACAGTTGTTGGCCGGAGATCGAAAATTGCTGTTGCAGCCCATCCAATTCCTTGCCGAGCTGAGCTGCGGGAATATCGCGATTGGGTTCGTCGCCACCACCACCGACACCAACCGGTTGCTCGAAATCGAACTCGCCATCCTGCAGCTTGCCCATGCGGGTCAGACGTTCGCCGAGCGCGTTGAGCCGTGTCGCCTGCGCCTGCAACTCACCCAATCGCGCGGCTAGCGCATTGACCTGTGTCTGCGCGTCATGGCGCACCTGCACCAGCTCACGATCCTGTCGCTCCAGCTTGGCGCGCAGATAGGCCGAACCGCCCCATCCAATTGCGGCACCGCCACCAAGGCCGAGTACCATGCCGATAGCAAGCACCGCACCAAGCCCGGCGAGTGGATGCCGGTCGGCGAACTGCCGCCATCGCCACGACCGCGTATCGATTCCTGTTGCATTGGAACGGATTACGATTTTCTTGAACGCCATATCGAGTTTTCATGTCTAAGCGAAAATCCGGCGAAGCCCATACCGCCACGCCCCAGCAGGCGTTGGACGCCGCACTGGCAGACAAAGCGGGCAACCCATTGCGCCGCGCCTTGTGGCTCGACGCGCTGGACCGGCAATTACGCCCCCATCTGCCGCCGCCCCTGGCCTCCCGTTGCCGGCTGGCCAATGTGAACGGCGAACAGCTCATTTTTTTGGTTGAATCGTCGCTATGGCACGCCCGGGTCAGACTTGCCGAAGCCGACATCCTCGTCGCCGCCCGTTCCCTCGGGCTGAAAGCCACCAAAGTGACCGTCAAAACCGCAACGACGCCTGCGCATTCCCCAATGCAGCAGGCAAGGAGTAAATCGACACCCGTGTCAGCAGCCACGCACAAAGGACTGCGCGAGGCATTGGCTTCCCTGCAGGACATCAGTTCCACGACACCAGGCACGACCACGGACTCCGACCGCAGTCGTAGACGCACGTAGACAAATACGCCGCGACCCGACGCATCCTAACGGGCGCCTGTCGCGAGGTCGTTATCGTGAAGTTAAATTTAAGTTAAAAATGAAGAAGGAGCGGCGGATTGCCGATTCCGTGACCCTGGCCTGGGGTAGAGATGCCTGGCCCGTCTGGCTCAGGCGTAGGCCACATTCGCATAGGCAACCGGCGCTGGCGCCGACGGCGATTCAAAACTGACCCATTCCCAGGCCGCCTGCTCGGCGAGCAGCGCACGCACCAGTTTGTTGTTCAGGGCATGACCGGATTTGTAGCCTTCATAGGCGCCGAGGATCGGACCGCCGGCCAGGTATAGATCACCAATGGCATCGAGGATTTTGTGCCGCACGAATTCGTCGGCATAGCGCAGACCATCGTCGTTGAGGACACGAAACTCGTCCAGCACGATGGCGTTGTCCATGGAACCGCCGAGGCCAAGATTGCGCTCGCGCATGTACTCCAGATCACGCATGAAACCGAAGGTGCGTGCGCGGGAGATTTCCTTGATATAGGCCATGGTGGAAAACTCGATTTCCTGGCGCGACTGCTTGGCCGGGATCATCGGGTGATCGAACTGGATGGTGAAACCCAGCCGATAGCCATCGTAGGGCGCGAAGCGGGCGACCTTGTCGCCATCGCGCACTTCGACCTCGCGCTTGATGCGGATGAAGCGCTTGGGCTTGGCTTGTTCGACGATGCCCGCGGACTGCAGCAGGAACACGAACGGGCCGGACGAGCCATCCATGATCGGCAATTCGGCCGAGGAGAGCTCGACCATGGCGTTATCCACGCCGAGGCCAGCCAACGCCGACATCAGATGTTCCACTGTCTGGATCTTGGCCTGGCCGCGGCTCAGCCCGGTGCACAGCGTGGTTTCTGTCACCAGTTCGGCATCGGCCGGCACTTCCACCACTGGATCCAGATCCACACGCCGAAACACGATGCCGTGGTCGACCGGGGCCGGGCGCAGGGTCATGTAGACCTTGTCACCGCTATGCAGGCCAACGCCAGTGGCGCGAATCGTGTTCTTGAGGGTGCGTTGCTGGGTCATGGCAGACAGTCTGGGAACCTCTGTTCTGATAGGAACTGAACAGATCACAAGAATATCACGCGCTTAGCGTGGCTTTAACAATCTTGGTCACAGCATTTCATTTGCGCAACACTGGCCGATGCGACTGACAGGGTCGCAAAAACCTGCCGGGTCGCGACGACCCGGCAGCAAGGGAACACAGCACGCCGGCCAGGTGGACAGTCCTGGACGACGGTATTGCGAGCCAGCGCGCGCGCCGGCCGAGAGCGAACCTCAGTCGGCCTGGCGGCGCAAAAACGCCGGGATATCCAGGTAGTCGCTGGGCAGATCCGCCGCAGGCGGCGCCGAAGCGGCAGATCCACCGCTCATGGCGTCGCTGCTAGGACGGCGCAACCCAAGCCCCATCGCGCCACCGACCGCCTTGGATACGGCGTCGCCGGCATAATCGAAATCGCCGAACTCCGGTTGGCCGGTGCTGGCGTTGCGCACCAGCTTGATCGGCGCACGCTGCTCCGGACGCTGCGACTGGCGCGACACCGTGCGGTTCAAGCCAGTGGCGACCACGGTCACGCGTACTTCGTCCTGCATATCCGGATCCAACACGGTGCCGACCACCACCGTCGCGTCCTCCGAGGAGAATCCCTCGATGGTGCGACCGATCTCGTCGAACTCGGCCATGGTGAAATCCGGGCCAGCAGTGATGTTGACCAGGATGCCGTTGGCACCGGCGAGGTTGACGTCGTCCAGCAGCGGGTTCTGGATCGCCGCCTCGGCCGCCGCCTGGGCACGGTCGTCGCCGCGCGCCGAGCCGGTGCCCATCATCGCCAGGCCCATTTCCGACATCACCGTGCGCACGTCGGCAAAGTCGACGTTGATCAGGCCGGGACGCACGATCAAATCGGCGATGCCCTGCACCGCGCCCTGCAGCACATCGTTGGCGGCGCGGAACGCCTGGATCATGGTCGCGTTACGGCCGAGCACGGTGATCAGCTTTTCGTTGGGAATGGTGATCAGCGAATCGCAATGCTGGCTCAGTTCCTCGATCCCCTTCAGCGCCACCTGCATGCGGCGGCGGCCTTCGAACGGGAACGGCTTGGTCACCACCGCCACGGTCAGAATGCCCATTTCCTTGGCCAACTGCGCCACTACCGGCGCAGCGCCGGTGCCGGTGCCACCGCCCATGCCAGCGGTGATGAACACCATGTCCGCGCCCTGTAGTGCATCCATGATGCGTTCGCGGTCTTCCAGCGCGGCCTGACGGCCGACTTCCGGGTTCGCACCGGCGCCCAGGCCCTTGGTGACGTTCGTGCCGAGCTGCAATTGCAACTTGGCACCGCAGTTTTTGATCGCCTGCGAGTCGGTGTTGGCGGTGATGAACTCCACGCCATCCACACTGCTGCTGACCATGTGCGCGACCGCATTGCCACCGCCGCCGCCGACACCAACCACCTTGATCACCGCATTGGGTGCCATCTTTTCAATCAATTCGAAATGCGCCATGTCCGTTTTCCTCTTGTTTGTGTGGAGCCGGAACCCGGGGCCCGGGACCCGGGACCCGGAAAACCACTTCCCGGGACCCGGCCCGAAACTCGGACCGGCAATCGTTTTTATGAATGTTGCGTACCGCTCACTACCTACCGCTCCAATCCCGCTTTCTCTCGTAACCTTCCGCTCTCTGCTTTTGCGGGTCCCGGATCACAGGCCCCGAGTCCCGGCCATTCAAAACTCGCCGCGATACCAATTCTTCAATTTCTTGAACAAGCTGCCTGCACGCCCGGTGGGCAACGATGGCCGACGCGGGTGTTCGATCTGACTGCCCATCAACAGCAAGCCCACGCCGGTGGCATGCACCGGGTTGCCGACCACTTCTCCCAAACCGGTGACGTGCTGGGGAATGCCCACGCGCACCGGCATCTGCACCATTTCCTCGGCCAGTTCGACCACGCCTTCCATCTTCGAGGCGCCGCCGGTGAGCACCATGCCGGCGCGCACCAGTTCCTCGAAGCCGGAGCGGCGTAGCTCCGCCTGCACCATCTCGAAAATCTCCTCGTAACGGCCCTGCACCGCCTGCGCCAGCGAGTGGCGCGGCATGCGTCGTGGCGGACGGTCGCCGACGCTGGGGACTTGGATACTTTCCTCGGCGGTAGCCAACTGCGCCAACGCGCAGGCGTAGCGCACTTTGATTTGTTCGGCTTCCGGGGTCGGCGTGCGCAGCATGTGCGCGATGTCGTTGGTGACATGATCGCCGGCGATCGGCAGCGAGGCCGTGTGGCAGATCGCGCCCTGCACGAACACCGCCAGGTCGGTGGTACCGGCACCCATATCCACCAGCACAACACCCAGTTCGCGTTCGTCGGCGGTCAACACCGCGACCGATGACGCCAGCGAGGACAGAATCAGATCGTCCACCTGCAAGCCGCAACGCTGTACGCACTTGCTGATGTTGGCTGCGGCCGACTGCGCACATACCACCAAGTGCGCATGCACTTCCAGGCGCACGCCAGTCATGCCGACCGGATTGCGGATGCCTTCCTGCGAATCGTCCAGCACGTACTCGCGCGGGATGGCATGGAGGATGCGCTGATCGGCCGGGATCGCCACCGCCTTGGCCGCTTCCAGCACGCGATCCAGGTCGGTCCAGGTCACCTCGCCATCGCGGATCGGCACGATTCCTGGCGAGTTCTTGCACTGCACGTGGTTGCCGGAAATCGACGCGTATACCGAACGGATCTCGCAGCCGGCCATCAGCTCCGCTTCCTCGATCGCACGCTGGATCGACTGCACCGTGGATTCGATATCCACCACCACACCACGCTTGAGCCCGCGCGACTCGTGTGAACCGATGCCGATCACCTCGATCGGATTGCCGGGCGAATATTCGCCGACCAGCGCGACAACCTTGGAGGTGCCGATGTCCAGTCCAACGATGAGGGATTTATCGCCTTTGCGGTTCATGTATGACTAATACGTAGAGTGGGAAGGGTCGGGCCTGGTCCCGGGACCAGGAACGGCGCAAATGCAACGCCCCGATTGTTTGAGTTTGTTTCGGGCTTCGATTTTCGGGTTCCAGGCTCCGATTTCTTCGCCCCCCCGGCCCCCGGCTCCGGGGCGCGGCTCTCCGGCTTCCACGCCACCGTGAATCCATTGGTGTAACGCAGATCCGCACGCTCCAGCGGTGGCTGACCGGGTTGCAGCAATTGCGGCAACACGCGGGCGAAACGCTCCAAGCGCGCACGTGCATCGTCGCGCCCGATCACCACCTGCACGCCATCGCCCAAGGCCAACGACCAACTGCCGCGCGCGTCCATCGCCACGCCTGCGACCTGCAACCGCAGCGGCGCGAACAAACCGCGCGATTGGTTGTACAGCGCGACGACTTCCGCAGCCTTGGCATCCGGACCGGCCAGACGCGGCAGGGCGGCATTGCGCAACTCGTTGGGCATGGCGAGGATGCGCCCCTGCACGGACAACATCCGATCCTCGCCCCAACGCGCGAATGGACGATGCTCGGTAACGCGCACTTCCAGCACGTCCGGCCAGCGCTTGCGCACCCGCGCACTCTCTACCCAAGGCAGGCGCTGGATCGCAGCCTGCGCATCCTGCAAGCGCACCGCAAAGAAACCACTGCGCGCATACGGCAGCACCACCTGGCGCAATTGCTCCGCCGACACGCGCTTGAAATCGCCGCTGACCTGCAAGCGGCTCAGCGGCCAACGCTCGGCACCCACCCAGCCGTTGAGCACGGCCACGATCGGCAGCGCGACCAAGGCCAGCGCCAGCAACCAGGCGAAAATGCGCAGCGAAGCGTTCATCGCGCCACCACCTCCGGCAAGGTCTGCTCCAGGATCCGCCAGCACAGGCCAGCCAAATCGATGCCCAGGTGTGCAGCGGCTTTGGGCACCAGCGAGTGGCTGGTCATGCCCGGCGCGGTATTGACCTCGATCAGTTGCAGGCCGCGCACGCGATCGCGCATCACATCGACCCGGCCCCAGCCGCCGCAGCCGGCAGCGAAGAAGGCCTGCAACGCAAGCTGGCGAATCTGCGCTTCGTCCTCGTCCGACAGACCCGGGCACAGGTACTGCGTGTCCTCGGCGATGTACTTGGCGTGATAGTCGTACCAATCACCAGCGGGAACGATGCGGATCGACGGCAGTGCCATATCGCCGAGAATACCGACGGTGTATTCCTCGCCCTGCACCATCTGCTCCATCAGCAGTTCTCCAGCGTAATCGGCCGCGAACGCACGGACCGGAGCCAGATCCGCTGGAGACAGCACGCGAAACACACCGACACTGGAACCTTCGCAAGCTGGCTTGACGAACAGCGGATAGCCGAGTTCGGCAGCCACCGCGGCCAGATCGGCATCGGCGGCGATCCGGGCGAAACCCGGCGTCGGCAGCCCGGCGGCGATCCACACCTGCTTGGTGCGGATCTTGTCCAGGGTGAGCGCGCTGCCGAGGACGTCCGCACCGGTGAACGGCACCTGCAGTGCGCGTAGCAGCCCCTGCAACACGCCATTCTCGCCATCGCCGCCATGGAGGATATTGAACACGCGATCGACCGCACCGGCACGAATGCGCTCCAACAACGCCGCAATGCCATCGACCGGCTGTGCGTCCACACCGCGACTGCGCAATGCCTCAAGCACGTTGGCGCCAGAGGTCAGCGACACCTCGCGCTCGCTGGAATCGCCACCGAGCAGCACGGCAACGCGGCCAAATACGCTCGGATCGGTGTAACGCGGTGGCGGCAAGGACGACGTGCTCATGCGCTCGCTCCGCTGGCGAAGCCGTCCTGCGCGATGTGCTGGGCAACGTAACCGATGTCGCCCGCACCCATCATCAGCAACAGATCGCCATCCTGCAGCACATCCGGCAGCACACTGCCGAGTTCGGCGACCTGCCCGACCACCACTGGCTCGCTACGACCGCGCGCACGGATCGCACGCGCCAATGCACGCGCGTCGGCCCCTGGGATCGGTGCCTCGCCAGCCGGATAGACCTCGCTGAGCACCAGCGCATCCACTTCCGACAACACCGCGGCGAACGCATCGAATTGATCGCGGGTACGGCTGTAGCGATGCGGCTGGAACGCCACCACCAGCCGTTTGTCTGGCCAGCCGCCGCGCGCGGCGGCGAACACGGCGGCCAACTCGCGCGGATGGTGACCGTAGTCGTCGACCACGCGCACGCGCGCGCCGCTGGCGGTGACGACCTCGCCCAGATCGTTGAAGCGCCGGCCGATACCGGCGAAGCTCTGCAGGGCGCTGGCGATCGCCGCCGGCGTCACCCCCAGTTGCCAACCGATCGCCGCGGCAGCCAACGCATTGAGCACGTTGTGGCGCCCCGGCAAGGCCAACGTCACCGCCGTGCTGCTGCCTTCGGGCATGCGCAAGGTGAAGTGCATGCGCGAACCATCCTGGACCACGTCCTCGGCGCGCACATCGGCGTTCTCGCTGAGCCCGTAGCTCATCACATGACGCGGTGTCTGCGCCGCCAACGCGGCGACCTCGGGATCGTCGATGCACAGCACCGCCAGACCATAGAACGGCAGCCGTTGCAGGAATTCGGCGAAGGCGGCCTGGATCCTGGCGAAGTCGTTACCGTAATTTTCCAGATGATCGGCATCGATGTTGGTAATGACCGAGATCAGCGGGTTCAAGCGCAGGAAGCTGCCATCGCTCTCGTCGGCCTCGGCCACCAACCACTGGCCGCCACCGAGTTTGGCGTTGGCACCAGCGGCAAGCAACTGGCCGCCGATCACGAACGTCGGATCCATTCCGCCTTCGCTGAGCACTGCTGCGGTCAAGCTGGTGGTGGTGGTCTTGCCGTGCGTACCGGCTACCGCGATGCCGCGACGGAAGCGCATCAATTCGGCCAGCATCGCCGCGCGCGGCATGATCGGAATGCGCTGACTGCGCGCTTCCATCAATTCGGGGTTGTCCTCGCGAATCGCACTGGACACCACCACGCAATCGGTGCCGAGGACATTGGCCGCACAATGCCCACGCAGCACGCGTGCGCCGAGCTTGACCAGGCGACGGGTCGCGGCATTGTCGGCATTGTCCGAACCGGAGACTTCATAACCCAAGGTCAGCATGACCTCGGCGATGCCACTCATGCCGGTGCCGCCAATGCCGACGAAATGCACGCGTGGAAACGCGCGCATCAGATCACCGGTGTCATGAAGGCGACGAATCATGCGCGGGTTCCTGTTGCGCCGGGACCGGGGACACGGGACTGGGAACCTTGGGAAAGCGAAGGGGCCGCGCAACGCGCCTGGCCACCGAAATCATCTACGTGCATCTTTTTTTGCTCTTGCTCTTGTTCTTGCGTGTGCTCTTCCAGCGTCGCGGGTCCAGCGTCCCGCGTCCCGGCTCTACCGGCTTCTTCCAGCACGATGTCCGCGATGCGCTCGGCCGCATCCGGCTTGGCCAGGCGGCGCGCCGCTTCGGCCATGGCCAGGCGCTGCGCAGGCTGCACCAACAGTTCACCCAGCACGCGCTGCAGATGGCCGGCCAAGGCGTCGTCCTGCTTCAACAGCACGGCGGCGCCACGCTCGACCAGGTATTGCGCGTTGCGGGTTTGGTGGTCGTCGACCGCGGCGGCGAACGGCACCAGCACGCTGCCGACTCCCACCGCGCAGACTTCGGCCAGGGTCGACGCGCCGGCACGACACACCACCAGATCGGCCCAGGCATAGGCCGCCGCCATGTCACCGATGAAAGCCTCGACAGTGGCGTCGACACCGGCTGCGGCATACGCCTGCATGGCTTCCTCGCGCAGTGCCTCGCCGCATTGATGGCGCACATCGACACGCATCCCCAGCGCAGCCAGCGCCTGCGGCAATGCTTGATTGAGGACGCGCGCGCCCTGACTGCCACCGAGCACCAACAAGCGCGGCGCACCGTCGCGCGCGGCCAGACGCTGCGACGGCACTGGCAGCGCGGCAATCTCGGCACGCACCGGGTTGCCCACCGCTTCCTCACGGCTGACAAAGCTACCTGGGAAACCGGTCAGCACACGCCGCGCGACTCGCGCCAAGACCTTGTTGGTCAGGCCAGGGGCACGGTTCTGTTCATGGACCAACAGTGGCAGCCTCTGCAGACGCGCCGCCAGACCACCCGGGCCAGCAGCGAAACCGCCGAAACTGATCACCGCGCACGGCGCGCGTCGGCGCAGCACGCCACCAGCGGCACGGATCGCACGCAACACCCGCACCGGTGCACCGAGCAGGGCCAACATGCCCTTGCCGCGCAGGCCGGCGATTTCGATGGTGTCCAGTTCGATCCCATGTTGTGGCACCAGCCGCGTTTCCATGCGTCCAGCCGCGCCCAACCACACCACCGGCACGCCACGCGCACGCAACACCTTGGCCACGGCCAGTGCCGGGAAAATATGCCCGCCAGTACCACCAGCGAGGATCATCACCGGGGCCGACGCTGCACGCGTGGATGCGGACACGGGCGTGCTCATCCCAACCTCCCGAAGGTCGGTTCGACACGCGGCTGCATCCGGCTGGTACCGCGCCCCGGCACACCGGACTGAATCGCCGCGGCAACCGCATGCGCGCTGGCCTCGCGCGCGGCATGCAAGTCCGCCGCATTGTCCACAGTCTGCTTGACCGGAGCGGCCGCATCGCCACGCACCAGCGCGACCTGACGCTCGGCACGGTTCAGTTCATAGGACACGCGCAATAGCAACCCCATCGCCAGGCTGGTCATCAACACACTGGAACCACCAGCGGAGATCAGCGGCAAGGTCAGCCCCTTGGTCGGCAGAATGCCCAGGTTGACCCCGACCGAAACGAAGCTCTGCAGGCTGATCCACAAACCAATGCCAAACGCGATGTAGCCGGAGAAGTGGCGCTTCATCTCCACACAGCGCATCCCCAACCAGAACGCACGACCGACCAGCAGCGCATACAGCGCCACGATCAGGCACACACCGACGAACCCCAACTCCTCGGCGATCACCGAGAAAATGAAGTCGGTATTGGCTTCCGGCAAATAGTTGAGCTTCTGCACCGAAGCACCGAGGCCGACCCCGAACCATTCGCCACGTCCCACCGCCATCAGCGCATTGGACAACTGATAACCAGAGCCGAGCTGGTCGGCCCACGGATCCAGGAACGAGGTGATGCGGCGCAGGCGGTACGGTTCGAGGATGGCGATGAAGGCGAACACCGGCAACCCGATCACAATCGGCATCGACATGCGCGGCAAGTTGACCCCACCGAGCACCAGCATGCCGGCGGTAATGGCCAGCAACAGCGTGGACGAACCGAAGTCCGGCTGCAGCAGCAGCAGCGCGACCAGCGCCACCGCCACGCCCAAGGGTTTGAGCATCGCCGGCCAGGTGGCATTGACCTCGTCGCGGAAACGCACCAAATAGCTGGACAGCCACACGATGTACAGCACCTTCACCGCTTCCACCGTCTGAAAGCGCGAGATGCCCAAATTGATCCAGCGCCGCGCGCCATTGACCGTGCTGCCGAGTCCGGGCACGAACACCACCATCAATAAACCGAAACAAGCCAGCAGCAACAACTGGTTGTAGTGCTCGATGTACTTCAACTCGGTGCGCATGGCCCAGATGGCCAGGCCAACACCACCGGCGAGGAACAGCAGATGCCGGTTCAAGTAGTAGAACGGGCTGGTGGTCAACTCGATCGAACTGGAGCCGACCATGACGATGCCGAGCGACGCCAGCGTCACGGCGGCACCGAGCAGCCACGCGTCGTAACGTCCGCCGATGGCCTCCAATCTTGTCGCCTGACGTGCGGTGTCGTTCATCAGCGTACCTTCAACGTCGCCAGACCAATCAATACCAGCACCACCGAGATGATCCAGAAGCGCACGATCACGCGTGGTTCCGGCCAACCTTTCAACTCGAAGTGATGATGAATCGGCGCCATGCGGAACACGCGCTTGCCGGTGAGCTTGAATGAGGCCACCTGGATCATCACCGACAGCGTCTCGATGACGAACACCCCGCCCATGATCACCAGCACCAATTCCTGGCGCACGATCACCGCGATGGTGCCCAGCACGGCGCCCAGCGCCAGCGCGCCGATATCGCCCATGAACACCATCGCCGGATAGGTGTTGAACCACAAAAAGCCCAGGCCCGCGCCGGCAATCGCCGCGCAGATGATGATCAGCTCGCCGGCACCGGGAATGGTCGGGATCTTCAGATAATCGGAGAACACCACATTGCCCGAGGCATACGCGAACACACCCAATGCGCAAGCCACGAACACCGTGGGCATGATCGCCAAGCCATCCAGGCCGTCGGTGAGATTGACCGCATTGGAAAAACCGACGATCCACAAATAGGCGATGGTGACGAAGCTGATTCCCGCCAGCGGCAGCGCGATCGCCTTGAACATCGGGATGTAGAAAGTGATCGCCGCCGGCACGTCGGCGGTGTAGTACAGGAACAAACCGGCAGCCAGGCCGAAGATCGACTGCAACAGGTATTTCCAGCGCGACTTCAACCCATTCGGGTCGCGGCGCACGATCTTGATCCAGTCGTCGTACCAACCGATCACGCCGAAGGACAGCATCACCGCCAACACCAGCCACACGTAGCGGTTGCGCAGATCACCCCATAACAGCACCGACAGCAACACCGTCAGCAGAATGAGCGAACCGCCCATGGTCGGCGTGCCCGCCTTGGAGAAATGGCTTTGCGGGCCGTCCTGGCGGATCGGCTGACCGCCCTTGAACTGCGCCAGCTTGCGGATCACCGCCGGTCCCAGCCACAGCGACAGGAACAGCGAGGTCAGCGCCGCGAGAATGCCGCGGAAGGTGAGATACCCGAACAACCCGAAAATGCTGTCGAGTTGTCGCAGCCAACGCGCCAGTTCAAGCAGCATGCGGCGCCTCCTCTGCGTGACCAAGCAACGCGCTCACGACTTTATCCATGGCACTGCCACGGGAGCCTTTGACGAGGAGCGTCGGGATCCGGGACCCGGGACCCGGGACCCGCGGAAGCGCGCCAACGGTCGGCGCGCCGGTGTTCTCGTACATCGATTCGGTTTCCTGCTCTTGATGTGGCGCTGCGCCGGTCGCGGCCCCCAATTCACCGGTGCCGATGGCGGCCACTGCCGCCAGATCCCGCTGCAATGCCTCGACCAGCGCCGCATGACTGTCGAACACCCGAGCGTTCTCGCCGAACGCCTGCGCGGCATGCGCACTGAGCGGCCCCAAGGCGTACAGCCGGGTCAGACCGGCAGCGCGTGCACGGGAACCGCCGCTGGCATGCAGCGCTTCGGCGCCGGCACCGAGTTCGCGCATGTCGCCCAACACCAGCCAGCGCTCGCCGCCAACCGCTGCCAGCGCGTCAATCGCCGCCGCCAGCGAACCGGGATTGGCGTTGTAGCTGTCGTCGATCAGCACCACGCCACTGGGCAAGGTGTGCGAAATCTGCCGGCCGGGTACCGGCTGCACTTGCGCCAGACCGGCGGCGATCCGCGCTGGCGCCACGTCCAACGCCAGTGCCAGCGCCGCAGCCGCCAGTGCGTTGAGCAAGTTGTGCCGTCCCGCTAGCGGCAGCGTGGCCTCGGCCTCGCCCTGCGGCGTCAACAGCACGAACTGAGTACGGTCTGCGGCCATGCGTATGCGCGTGGCGGTGACTTGCGCACCGTGCTGCAAGCCGAAGCGCAACACGCGCGGCCGCGAGGTAGCCGATAGCTGCTGCTCGAACCAGAAACCGAAGGCATCATCGATGTTGATCACCGCCGTCCCATCGGCCGGCAATGCGGTGTAGATCGCGCCCTTGGTCTGCGCCACACCGAGCAGGCTGCCCATGCGTTCCAGATGTGCCGGCGCAATGTTATTGACCAGCGACACGTGCGGCGGCGCGATGTCGGTCAGATAGGCAATATCGCCCGGTTTGCCTGCCCCCATCTCATAGACTGCGTAATCAGCGTCGTCTGGCGCGGCGATCACCGCCAGCGGAAGGCCGATTTCGTTATTGTGATTACCGGGATTGGCGTAGACGCTGCCGCCATCGAGCCGACAGGCGTGCTGCAGGATCGCCAGCAACAACGCCTTGACGCTGGTCTTGCCGTTGCTGCCGGTGATCGCGGCCACTCGCGTGGCGCGACCGCGCTGCATGCCCGCCGCGATCCGCGCCAAGGCCAATTGCGTGTCGGCGGCGACGATTTGCGGCAGTTCGATGTGCGGCAGCCGCCGCTCGACCAGCAGCGCGCTGGCACCGCGCATGGCGGCATCGGCGGCAAAGCTGTGTCCATCGAAACGCTCCCCGCGCAGCGCCACGTACAAGCTGCCGGCAGCCAGACGACGGGTATCTTGGCTGATCGCATCGATCACCACGTCATCGCCATGCAGGTCGGCGCCGACCCAGTGCGCAATCATCGACAACGGCAAGCGCTTCATCGAACCACCTCCGCCACGCGTCTGCGCAGGGCCTGCGCGGCAACCTCGGTATCGTCAAAGGGATGTTTGATCCCAGCGATCTCCTGATACGGTTCATGGCCCTTGCCAGCAATCAGCACGATGTCTTCGGCGCCAGCCATGGTGATCGCCGCGGCAATCGCCTGCGCACGTTCGCGCTGTACCTGCACCATCGCCATGCTGTCGAAACCGGCCAAAATATCGGCAACGATGCGCTCGCCATCCTCGCCACGCGGATTGTCGTCGGTGACGAACACATCATCGGCCAGGCGCTGCGCGATCGCCGCCATCTGCGGACGTTTGCCCGCATCGCGTTCGCCACCGCAGCCGAACACGCACAACAACCGGCCTTTGGCATGATCGCGCAAGCTTTGCAGTGCCTGTTCCAGCGCGTCGGGCGTATGCGCGTAATCCACGACCACCAGCGGTTGCGCGTCGCGACCGCCGAGACGGTTCATGCGCCCACGGATCGGCTGCAATTGCGCCAGCGTGCCGGCAATGTTGATCGGTGGCACGTCCAGCGCGTACAGCACGCCGGCCACGGCCAGCAGGTTGTCCACGTTGAAACGGCCCAGCAAGGGCGATTGCAGCGCATGTCGCTGCGTGCCGACGATCAGCTCGAAACCGATGCCGCGCGCATCCAATTGCAGCGCCTCGGCGCGCACCATCGCATCATCGCGGCCACGCGCACTGACGCCAATGCGCCGCAACGCCGGATCCAGCGCATGCAGCAGTTCGCGACCGAACGCATCGTCCAGGTTCACGACCGCCGCCCTCAACCCCGGCATGGCGAACAAGCGTGCCTTGGCCGCACCATAAGCGGCCATGTCGCCGTGGTAATCGAGATGGTCGCGGGTGAGGTTGGTGAACACCGCCACGTCGAAATGCACCGCGTCCACGCGACCTTGATCCAGCGCGTGCGAACTGACTTCCATCGCCACCGCTTGCGCACCGGCATCGCGCAACTGCGCCAGCAGCGCGTGCAACGGCAGCACCAACGGGGTCGTGAAGCCGGTCGGCAACACGCGTCCGTACAGGCCAGCACCGAGCGTGCCGATGCTGCCACTGCAGGTGCCCAGCAACTCCCAGGCCTGCGTCAGCAGTTGCACGGTAGAGGTCTTGCCGTTGGTGCCGGTGACGCCGACCATGGTCATCGCCTGCGACGGATGGCCGTGCAGTTGATCGGCCATCGCGCCCATGCGCGCGCGCAAGCCCGGCACCGCGATGGCATCTGCCGGCACCGGCAGATCGGCCGGAGCCGGTGGCTCGAACAGAATCGCCACGGCGCCATTGGCGCGCGCCTGCTCCACGAAACTCAGCCCGTGCGCGCCGAAGCCGGCAATCGCCACGAAGGCATCGCCTGGCCGCACCGCACGACTATCCATCACCAGCCCGGACACCTGCACCTCGCGCGGCAGCGCCACGTCCGGCAGCAATTGCGACAAAGTCAGCGCGCGGGTCACTGGTGCGTCTCCTGCAACGGCACCGGCAGCGCGGCCGACGGCGGTGCAATGGCGCGCACACTCGGCAGCGCGGCATCGACCTCGGCGGCAGCGTCCGGCACGGTGGCCGGGTCTGGCTCGGTCGGCACCGGCGGCGGCGCATGCCCACTCTTGCCGGCGGCCTGCGCCGCCAGCCACGATTGAATGTCATCCGGCGGCACGTCCATCAGCCGCAGCGCACCTTCCATCACGTTATGGAACACCGGCGCCGACACCAGACCGCCGTAGTACTTGGTGCCCTGTGGATCGTTGATCACGATGACCGTCGCAAAGCGCGGATGGCTCGCCGGCACCAGGCCCGCGAACAGCGCGTTGTAGTGACCGCGCTCGTAGCCACCTGGGCCGGTCTTGCGCGCGGTGCCGGTCTTGCCGGCAACGTGATAGCCCAGAATCGCCGCACCTTTAGCGCCGCCCTGAGTCACCACCGTCTCCATCATCGCCACCACTTCCTTGGCGATGGCCGGGTCCAGCACTTGCTTGGTTTCCTCGTGCTGGCCCTTGACGAAGGTCGGCGTCACCAACCTGCCGCCGTTGCCGAGCGCGCAATAGGCGCGTGCAATCTGCAACGGCGTCACCGACAGGCCGTAGCCATACGCCATCGTGGTCTTGGACGAACCGCTCCAGCGCGCTGGCGACGGCAACACACCGGCCGATTCGCCCGGGAAGCCGCTGTGCGGTGCACTGCCGTATCCGTAGCTGTGAATCTGATCGTAGAAGGTCTGGTCCGGCAGCTTGGCTGCAATCTTCGCCGCGCCGATGTTGGAGCTGCGGGTAATCACGCCGGTCACGGTCAACACGCCGTTGTTGTGCGGTACGTCTTTGATGGTGAAACGACCGACCGCCATGTAGCCCGGATTGGTGTCGATCAAGGTGTCCTTGGTGACCACACCGGCCTTGAGCGCGGCGGAGATGGTCAACGGCTTCATTGTCGAGCCCGGCTCGACGATATCGGTGAGCGCACGGTTGCGACGCGCGTCCGGATTGACGCCGGTAACAGCATTCGGGTTGTAGGTCGGCAGATTGACCATGGCCAGGATCTCGCCCGTGACCACATCCATGATCACGATGGAGCCACCGGCCGCCTTGTTTTCCACCAGCGCTTTACGCAATTCCTTGTACGCCAGGAACTGGATACGGCGGTCGATGCTGAGGGTCAGGTCCTTGCCAGGTTGCGCCGGCTTGACCAGATCGATGCTCTCCACGATCGCGCCCTTGCGGTCGCGAATCACGCGCTTGGCACCGGGCTTACCACGCAACCACTCATCGAAGGCCAGCTCCAGCCCCTCCTGGCCGCGATCATCGATGTTGGTGAAGCCCAGCACGTGCGCCATCGCTTCGCCCTGCGGGTAGAAGCGGCGGAACTCGCGCTGCGAAAACACACCCGGAATGCCCAACGCAATCACCGCATGCGCTTTGTCCGGGTTGATCCGACGCTTGATGTAGATGAACTCCTTGTCCACCTTCTGCGACAACTTGACGGTCAACTCATCGACGGGCAGCTCCAACGCCTGTGCCAACTGCGGGATGCGGTCGGGATTACGTAGCAGTTCCTGCGGATTGACCCAAATCGATTCCACCGGCGTGGACACCGCCAGCGGTTCGCCATTGCGGTCGGTGATCATGCCGCGCGAAGTCGCAATCGGCAGGTCGCGCAAAAACCGCGCCTCGCCCTGACGTTGATAGAAATCGGTATTGATCAACTGCACATAAGCGGCACGACCGATCAGCGTCATCGAGCACAACCCCAACGCAGCACCGACCAGCGCCAGACGGCCGCGCAGATTGAAGTTGCTGCGGGAACGGTTGCGGCCGGCCTTGCTCATGGGCGCACCACCACGATGTCGCCGGTTTCGGGGAACTTCATCCCCAAGCGCTCACGCGCGAGCTGATCGACACGGTTGCTCTCGGCCCAGGTCGCCTGCTCAAGCTGCAACCGGCCGAACTCGATATTCAAATCGTCGCGGGCGTGCTCCAACTGCGCCAGTTCGACGAACAATTGGCGATGCCGATGGCGCATGTACACCACCCCAATCGCCGAGGCGATGGTGCAGCTCAGCAGCACGATCAGCAGCAGGCGGCTCATGTACCACTCCGGTGCAGCGACGCCGGGACATGACTCTCGAACTGCGCCAGTTTCTCCGCCACCCGCAGCACGGCGCTACGCGCACGCGGGTTGCCAGCAAGTTCGTCGGCATCGGCCTTGATCGCGCCGCCGTGCAGGCGCAGGACCGGCACAAACGCCTGCGCCTCGGGCAGACGCCGGTTGCTCGGCGGCGCCTTGGCGTGACGCTGCATGAAGTGTTTGACGATGCGGTCTTCCAGCGAATGGAAGCTGATCACGGCCAGACGCCCACCCGGCTTGAGCCTGGCCAGCGCCGCGTCCAGCCCGCTCTCCAGATCGGCCAATTCGCGATTGATGTGGATGCGGATCGCCTGGAAGCTGCGCGTGGCAGGATGCGTCTTGCTATCGCCACGCGGCATCACTGTGGCGATCAACTCGGCCAATTGCGCGGTGCGGGTCAACGGCAGCTCGACACGACGCGCGACGATGGCACGGGCGATGCGCCGGCTCTGCCGCTCCTCGCCGTAATGCCACAGCACATCGGCGATCTCGCGCTCGTCGGCGCGCGCCAGCCACTGCGCCGCGCTCTCGCCGGCGTGCGGATCCATGCGCATATCCAGCGGACCGTCCTTGCCGAACGAGAAACCGCGCTCGGCCACATCCAACTGCGGCGAGGACACACCCAGGTCGAACAGCACCCCGTCCAGGTCGGCTGCCGCATCCCAATGCCCCAACTCGGCGAAACTGCCGCGACGGATGGACACGCGCGCGTCGTCGCCGAACGCATGTTCGGCTTCGGCAATCGCCTCGGGATCCTTGTCCATCACCAGCAGCCGGCCTCCTGGGCCGAGTTTGTGCAGCACTCCGCGCGCGTGTCCTCCACGCCCGAACGTGCCATCCAGATAGATTCCGTTTTCGATCACCTGCAGCCCGTCCATGACCTGCGCGAACAACACCGGCACATGCGCTGCCGATGATTGCGACACCGCGAGGTGACCGGCCTGCGCCTGTCCGCGCACCCGGACACCCCGACTCACAACTTCAGATCGAGCAATCCATCGCCCAGATCTTCGTCAGACAAGGTCTGATGGATCAATGCGCGATGAGCCTGCTCGCTCCACAATTCGAACTTATCGCCCATGCCCAACAGCACGGCGCGCTTTTCAATGCCCACCGCAGCGCGATGGCTCGGCGGAACGGTGATACGGGCATTGGCATCCAGCTCAAGCGCCGCAGACGACCCCACCAGCTTTTGCTGCAGGACCCGCACCACGCGCTGGGTATTGGGCTTGGCCATGACCTCGTCACGGACCCGCTCCCACTCCTTTTCCGCATACAGCCACAGGCATCCGGCCTCGAAGGGGTTGTAGGTCAGCACCAGTCGATTGCCGCTCATGCGCGCAACAAGGTCGCGGTATGCGGTGGGAACCGCCATACGCCCCTTGTCGTCAACAGTGATCGCGGTCTCGCCCTGAAACACAGCGCCTATACCTTCTTCTTTTTGATTCCGCTTGGAGCGGTCATTGAACCATGAAAAACCACAAAAAACCCGGTTCCCCCCCAAGTCCCCACCTTAGCAGCGCGCGACCGGTTGTCAACAACTTCCAGAACAACAAATCACCTGCGGGATCAATGATTTGCGCGACTCTTTAGAGAATTGTTCAAGGCTTATCCACAAGTTACTGTTTCTGATGAAATTTTAATATTGAACGAAAATTCAGCCCTGTGTACGTGGCGTTAAAGCACTGTGTACGCCGCGTTAAGGCCGCCACGAAGAACTGTCATCGCGGATCGCCCACTCCTGCCGTACTGCGCAAAGGCCGCACACTCGACCGCATGGGCCTGATGGTTCGCGCAGGGCAGCAACTTGCGTTGGCGCATGCGCCTCTGCGGCGGACGCGGCCAGCTGCGTCAACGCCCTGGTCGCGCCAACGGCTGGCAACCACGCGCGTCGGTTCGGGCTGGACAGGAGATTTCGCAGGACGGATGGGAAAGAACAACCACGCCCAGGAGGCATGAGCCGGCGATCCGAAAAGCCGCCACGCCCGAGAGCGGCATGCGGCCGGGACGGCGACTCAGATAAGAGAGGAAGTGGCGGAGCCGGCCGATAAGCCGGGTTCTGTCGTGGACAGTCATTCTTCTAGGCGCACCGTCACCGATACGCTCGAGCAACCTACCCGGACCCGACGCGGGCCGCGCCATGAGGTCCCTATTTGGTCTTGCTCCAGGTGGGGTTTGCCGTGCCGGTCCGTTACCGGACTCGCGGTGCGCTCTTACCGCACCATTTCACCCTTACCGGCCCCTCGCCACCCCGCTGCCGTCGCCGAACGCGCTTGGCCGATGCCGCGCATCGCCAATACACTCCAGCAGCGGCAGCGGGGTGGCGAGGGACGTAGGCGGTATCTTTCTGTTGCACTTTCCGTCGGCTCGCGCCGCCCAGGCGTTACCTGGCACCTTGCCCTGTGGAGCCCGGACTTTCCTCGGCACCCCAGCACACCGAAATGCGCTGGAATGACGCGACTGTCTGGCCGACTCCGCCGTGCGTATTGTCGCATGTCGGCAAACACGATGCGCCTCTTGCGCATATATGGACAACCCTGCGCACTGGCAGAACCACCTCATCCGCCATACAACGCCTTGCGCGCCGCCCCGGTGAGTTCGGCGGCCAGCTTGGCGGCGGTGGACGGCGGCAGGTGTTCGCTGAGCTTGGCGTAGACGCGGCGGCCTTCGGCCAGTTGCGCGTCGGCATCGTCGCCAGCGCCCTGCACGATCAACACGAACTCGCCCTTGCGCTGGTTGTCGTCGGCCTCCACTCGCGCGTGCAGGTCGGCCAGGGTACCGTCGAGCACGGTCTCGAACAGCTTGGTCAACTCGCGCGCCATCACCGCCGGACGGGTGTCACCGAACGCGGCGCGGCAGTCGGCCAGGGACTCGGCGATACGGTGCGACGCCTCGTAGAACACCAGAGTGCGCGCCTCGCCGGCCAGCCGCGCCAGACGCTCGCGGCGGGCGGCGGCCTTGGCCGGCAAAAAGCCCTCGAACGCGAAGCGATCGCTGGGCAATCCCGCCACGCTGAGCGCCGCAATCGCCGCGCAGGCACCGGGAACCGGGCTGACCCGCACACCGGCCACGCGCGCGGCACGCACCAGCCGATAACCGGGGTCGCTGACCAGCGGGGTGCCGGCGTCGCTGACCAGGGCCAGCGACTCGCCGCCGCGCAAGCGCGCGACAATGCGCTGCGCCAGCGCCTCCTCGTTATGTTCATGCAGTGCGAGCAACGGCCGTTCGATGCCGAAATGCGCCAGTAACTGCCCGCTGCGGCGGGTGTCCTCGGCACAGATCGCCGCCACCGACCGAAGTACCTCCTGCGCACGCGGCGTCAGGTCGGCAAGGTTACCGATCGGCGTGGCGACGACATGCAGGGTTCCGGGTTGATCGCTCATCTACGGTGTTCCGTGGTCAAGGGTAGAATCGTAGCGGTTTTCCCCGGCACGCCCGGCGTGCCCAGCCGAATGGACCAGAAATGAACAAGCGATTCGCGAGGATTTCCGCCCTGTCGTTGCTGGCGCTGTTGTTCGCCGGCTGCGCCACCACCAGCGTGACGCCGAGCGCCTCTGTGAACCAAGCAGCAGCGAAGGCATGGGACGCGGCGCAGCAGACCCAAGCGCAGGCCACCAGTGCGAGCGGCAACGATCGCAACCAAGCCGCGCAATGGGGCGTGGACACCAGCAAGCGGCCACCGGCCGAACGCGATGGCTACCGCCCACCGGCCAAATTGGCGGTGTTGCTGCCGCTGAGCGGCAACCTGGCCATCGCCGCCGCACCGGTGCGCGACGGCCTGCTCGCCGGCTACTACGGCGAGAACCGGCGACGGCCGCCGATCGACTTCATCGACACCACCGGCACTCCGGCCGGCGCACTGGCCGCCTACCAGAAGGCGATCAACAGCGGCGCCGATTTCGTGGTCGGTCCGCTCGGCCGCGACGAAGTGACCGCACTCTTCGGACGCGGCGCACTGCCCGTGCCGGTGCTGGCGCTGAATCGCGGCACCAGCGCACCGCCCAGCGGCAGCGCCGGCTTCTCGCTGGCGCCGGAAGACGACGGCATCGCCGCCGCCGAATACCTGCTGGCCCACGAGCGTCGCAATGCGCTGGTGATCGGCAGCAATGACGACAACGGTCGCCGCGCGGCGGCCGCGTTCCGCGAACGTTTCAGCGAACGCGGCGGCAAGATCGCCGGCAGCGTCAGCGTGGCCGAAACGCCCGGCGATATCGGCCCACAGCTACGCAATGCGGTCGCCGCCGACGCAGTTTTCCTTGCGGTGAAGGGCAACACCGCACGCGCGCTGACGCCACAACTGGCGCTGGCCGGGTTCGCTGGCAAGACCCGGGTGGCGACCTCGCAGTTGGTGCTGGGTACCGGCAAACCCGAGGACGATCTGGTGCTGGACGGCATCGCCTATCCGAGCGAGCTGTGGAACGTGCGCGGCATCGGCGGCCTGCCGGCGGCGACCAGCGTCGCTGACATGCTGCCGACCGCACGCGGCCCGGGCCAGCGCCTGTTCGCGTTCGGCTACGACGCCTGGCAGATCACCGCCTATCTGGAAAAACTCGCCACCGGCAAGGAAAGCAGCTTGCGCGGCGCCACGGGCGTGCTGCATCTGGACGGTCTCGGCAACATCCTGCGTACCCCGGCCTGGTCCACCTTCAGCGGTGGACAGGCCACTCCGCTACCTGATGGAACCTGATCGGCGCCAGCGCGGTAAGGCGGTAGAAGCGGCGGCACGGGCCGAACTGCAACGTGCCGGCTTGCGCCTGGTCGCGGCGAACGTGGCCTTCCGTGGCGGCGAGTTGGACTTGGTGATGCAGCAGGAACAGGGCCTGGTGTTCGTCGAAGTGCGTTACCGACGCAACGCCGCGTTCGGCGGCGGCGCGGCCTCGGTCGATCTGCGTAAACGCCGCCGCTTGTTATTGGCGGCGCAGTTATTCCTCGCCGCACATCCGCAGTACGCGACATGGCCGTGCCGCTTCGACGTGGTCGAAGCCGAGGGCGAGCCGCCACGACTGACCTGGCTGCGCGACGCTTTCCGCGCAGACGATGTCTGACATGCTCGGTCTCTTCCCGCACACGGCGGTTCCGTTGGCGCTCAAGACCGCCGCGTTTGTGCCAGCACAGCGCCGAGTGTGGCAGCTCCTGAGGCTGGCAATCCTCGCCTGGAAACGACTGCCGCCACCCTGCTCCTCTTCTGCGCCGTCACTGCCATGACCACGTCACTGCCTGCCACCTTGACCGATACGCTCGCCGCCCTGCTCGGTGACGAAGGCTGGCGCACCGACGCCACCAGCCGCCGCAACTACGGCGAGGACGATTCGCGGCGCTGGGCGCTGGCCGACGCGGTCGCGCTACCGCAGACCCCCGCGCAGGTTCAGGCGATCGTGCGCGCCTGTCGCGCCCATCGCGTGCCGCTGGTAGCGCGCGGGGCCGGCACCGGCACCGCTGGCGCTGCGGTGCCGTTCGCCGGCGGCGTAGTGCTGTCGTTCGCGCGCATGAATCGCATCGTGCAGTTGCGTCCGCAGGACCGCTGCGCAGTGGTCGAACCCGGCGTGCTCAACGGCGACCTGCAGCAAGCGCTCGCACCGCACGGCCTGTTCTGGCCGCCGGACCCTTCCAGTGCGGAGATCTGCAGCGTCGGAGGCAATCTCTCGACCAACGCCGGCGGGCCACGCGCGGTGAAATACGGCGCCACCCGCGACAACGTGCTCGGCCTGGTCGCCGTCACCGGCAGCGGCGAATTGATCCGCTGCGGCGGCGCATACACAAAGGATGCCACCGGCTACGACCTGACCCACTTGCTGGTCGGCAGCGAAGGCACGCTGGCGCTGATCGTGGAAGCGACCCTGAAACTCTCGCCACGGCCATTGGCGCAGGCCGGCCTGCGCGTCCTATACCGCGACGCTACCAGTGCGGCGGCGGCCGTGTCGCGGCTGATGGCGCAGCCGAGCACACCGACGATGCTGGAATTCATGGACCGCAGCGCCATCGCCCTATTACGTCAGAACGGCAGCGACGTGCCCGAGGCCGGCGCGATGTTGCTGATCGAGGCCGACGGCGACCACGACACCCTGCCCTACGCATTGCAGGCGCTGGCCGCTGCCGCCGAGGGCGATGGCATGATGGCACTGGATGTGGCCGCCGACGGCAGCGCACGCGACCGGCTGTGGGCGGCGCGACGCGCACTCTCCCCAGCACTGCGCACAATCCGTGCGGGCAAGATCAACGAAGACGTGGTGGTGCCGGTATCGCGCATTCCCGACCTGGTCGCCGGCGTGGAGGCGTTGGCGGCGGAGTTCGCACTGCCGATCGTCGCCTTCGGCCATGCCGGCAACGGCAACTTGCACGTCAACATCATGTACGCACCCGACGACACCGACGAAAGCGCCCGCGCGCAGGCCGCGCTGCCACGCCTGTTTGGGCTGGTGCTGGCTCTGGAAGGTACGCTCTCGGGCGAGCACGGCATCGGCGTTGCTAAGCGCGACTACATGACCCAGGCTTTCGACACGGCGACCCTGGAGGCGATGCGTGCGATCAAGCGCGCCCTGGACCCCGACGGCATTCTCAACCCAGGGAAGGTGTTGCCGGATCGCTGATGCGATGCAATGCAATGAATGTTTGAGCGGTATGCGGTGAAGGGATCAATCTCCGGGCGCAGTACAGCTTACTTCCACACCACCTGGCGACTAAGAGTGGATAACAAAGGGTCGCGCATCGCTATCGGTTGGGCGCGGACAGCGCGCAGGAGCCCCCGTGTGCACGGGTTAGTGCGGATTCCAAACACTGGCAGCACCCGTCCGACGGCGACGCAGTTGTTTTGTCGGCCACTCTAAAACGCTGCTGCGGATGTATCCGGGCAGAGGCAACGCTACGCGCTGCACGACATCCCGATGAAACGCAGTCCCACGCCGGGCTCGGTGGCGATGTAGCGTGGTGCCACCGCACTGTCGCCGAGTTTCTGCCGCAACTTGCCGACAAGAATGCGCAGGTAATGGGTGTCGTCCTGGTGCGTGGGCCCCCACAATTCGCGTAATAACTGTGGCTGCGTCACCACCCGACCGCTGTGGCGCAGCAGCAGCGCCAATAGCGCGTACTCCTTGCGGCTGAGCGGCAGCGGTTCGCCCTCCAGGCGGACCTCGCGCAGCCCCAGATGGATGTGCAGATGGCCGTCGTCGAACACCGGCTCGGCCTCGCCCGCCGTCGGCTGCATCCGCAACAACACGCGGATGCGCGCCATCAATTCCTGTACGCCAAACGGCTTGGTCACGTAGTCGTTGGCACCAGCATCCAGCGCCTGCACTTTTTCCGTCTCCCCGGCACGCACCGTCAGCATGATCACCGGCACCGACGACCATTGCCGTAGTTCGCGTAGCACGCTGTGTCCGTCCTGATCGGGCAGGCCGACATCCAGCACCACCAATTCGGCACCATGCGCGGCCAATTGCGCCAAGCCTTCGGCACCGGTGGCCGCCTGCTGCACGCGGTAGCCCTGCGCGCGCAGGCTGATGTCAAGGAAGCGACGAATCTGCGGCTCGTCGTCAATCACCAGAATACGCGGCGGCGGAATCGGATCGGCGTGGGACTCAGTCGGCATCTGGGCGGCGCGGAGGGGCAACGGGTTCGATCAATGGAAGGGTAATGCGAATCGTGGTGCCGCGACCATCCGGACCGGGCAACGCTTCGACGCTGCCGCCGTGGGCACCGATCATGCCCTGGCAGATGGTCAGCCCCAGGCCGGTGCCGTGGCGACCACGGTCGCCGCGTTCGACACTGTAGAACATATCGAAAATACGCGCGCGTTCGTCCTCCGGGATGCCCGGGCCACGGTCGGCGATGTCGATCCGCAAGCGTCCTTCCACCATCATCGCCGCGACTCGGATCGCCGTCTCCGGCGGCGAGAACTTGGCCGCGTTCTCCAGCACGTTGAAGACCGCCTGCTCGACCAGCGCCGGATGCACCCAGAGCGTGGGCAGGTCCGCCGCCAGGACGATGTCCAACAGCACCTGTGGCTGGTAGCGCTGCAGACGCCGCGCCGCCGAGCCGATCAGTTCGTCCACGCCGATCCAGTCGCGGTTCAAGGTCAGCCCATTGTGGCCGAGCCGGGTCATGTCCAGCAGGTTCTGGATGTAGCGGTCCAGGCGCTCGCCTTCCATCTGGATGGTGTCCAGCAGGCTGCGGCGGTCTTCGGCGCTCATCGCCTGACCATAGCTGGACAGGCTGCTGGCCGCGCCGATCATGGCGGCCAACGGCGAGCGTAGATCGTGCGACACCGACGACAGCAACGCCGAGCGCAGGTGCTCGGTCTCGCCGCTGACGCGCGCGCTTTCCAAGTCGGCGACCAAGCGCGTGCGCAGCGCCGCCTGGCCGATGTCCTCGACCATCGCCTCGGCCAGGCGTTGTTGTTCCAGGCCAGGACGGTGCACTCCGGCGGCAAAACGCAGGCCGACCACACCGATCGCGCCACGCTCGTGGCGCACCGGCAAAAACCACCAACTGGCACCGGCCAGGGTATCGGTGAAGCGTCCAGTGGCCTGACCGTGGCGCTGCGCCCAGTCGGCGGCACTGCGATCCACCGCCGCCATCGACGGCGCATAGTCATCGGCGCCGGCATGCGCGGCTTCCAGCGGCTGCAATCGCACCCAGGCCTCCGCATCGAGCGTGGTGGCCAACGCGCGACGTCCCGCATCCAGTACCTGGCCGAGGTCGGCGGCGCTGGTCAATTCGCGGCCCAGCCGCTGCAATGCGGTGGTCTGCGCATTGGCCGCGCGCAAGGCCAGCACCTGGCTGCGCAGGCGCGAGGCCAGCCGTCCAGCGACGAGCGCGGCGACCAGGAACAGCAACACCGTGACCACACCCTGACGCGTGCCAATTTGGAAGGTGAAGCGCGGCTCGATGAAGAAAAAGTTGTAGCCGAAAAAACTCAACAGTGCCGCCAGCACCGCCGCCGCCATGCGCGTCTTCGCCGCGACCATCACCACCGCGACGATGAACACCATCGACAGATCATCGATACCGACCCAGCGCTCGGCAATCCATGCCACCACCACCGCCAGTGCGGAAGCCACGGTGGCGAACGCAAGATCATCGCGTGACAACCAATGGCCGGGGCTGCGCCAGCGCCGCCGCGAGCGCGCACGCGCCTCCGGCGAGCTGATGATGACCAGTTCGTAGTGCGCGCCACGCTGCAACAGCTGCTGGGTCAGCGTCCGGTTGATCATCCGCGCCAGCGGTCGCTCGCGCGTGCGGCCGAGCAACAAACTGGAGACGCCATTGCGCGCGGCGTGGTCGAGCAAGGCGTCGGCCACGTTGCTGCCGCGCAACAGCGCGGCATCGCCGCCGAGCCGTCGCGCTAACGCAAAAGCACGGTCGATCTCCAATTGCCAGGCTTCCTCAGGCTGCGCCTGGGTTTGCACGGTGACCACGGTCCACGGCGAGCCGCGACGCTCGGCCACACGCCGTGCCACCCGCACCAGATAATCGGACTGGCCGCGGCCATCGATCGCCACCATCACCCGCCGCCGCAGCGCGACTCCGGGTCGTCCCTGTGCGGCCTGCACGTCGCGCAGATCGTTGTCGACACGATCGGCAGCGGTCTGCATCGCCAGTTCGCGCAGCGCCGCCAGATTCGAGGGCGAGAAAAATGCCTGCAAGGCCTGGCCCGCTTGTTCGGGCAGATACACCTTGCCTTGCTGCAGGCGCTCGATCAGTTCGCGCGGCGGCAGATCGACCAGAACGATATCGCGCAGACGGTCGAACATCGCATCGGGCACGGTCTCGCTGACACGCACGCCGGTAATGCGATGGACCACATCGTTGAGGCTTTCCAGGTGTTGAATGTTGACCGTGCTGTAAACGTCGATACCGGCATCGAGCAGTTCTTCCACGTCCTGCCAGCGGCGCTCGTGGCGACTGCCTGGCGCATTGCGATGGGCCAATTCGTCGACCAGCACCAACGGTGGACGCAGCGCCAACAGCGCATCCAGATCCATCTCATCCAAGGTCCGGCCGCGATACTCCACCCGCCGCCGCGGCTGCACGGTGAGCCCTTCCAGCAGCGCCGCGGTCTCGACGCGGCCATGGGTCTCGACCACGCCGATCACCAGCGCGCTCCCCTGCTGTTGCAACTGCCGGGCACGCGACAACATCGCATAGGTCTTGCCCACGCCGGGCGCTGCGCCGAGGAATACCGTCAAGCGCCCACCGCGTTCGCGCTGGAGTTCGCCGATCAGAGCATCGGCCTGTTGGGTGCGGAGGTCGGACATGAAAAGTCTGGGAATCGAACGTGGCGACAGCGTAACAGCGCCGGCACCGTTCCCGGCGCCTTATCGCGGCTGTGGTTGCGCTTGCTGCGCGCCGTGTCCCTGAGAACCCGCCGCACTTGCGGCAGCGTCATCCAGCGCCAGATTCAACTCCAGCACGTTCACCCGTGGCTCGCCGAGCACGCCGAACTGGCGCGGCTGCACGTGGGCGGCAACCAAAGCAGCAACGCGCTGCGGCGCGAGTGCGCGTGCCGCAGCGACACGCGCCACCTGCACCTGCGCAGCAGCCACGCTGATCTCCGGGTCCAGGCCGCTGCCGGACTGCGTCAGCAGATCATCCGGCACGGCCTCCGGAGCGATGCCCTCGCGCGCCGCAATCGCGTGGCGGGTTTCGTCCAGACGTTTGATCAGATCCGGATTACTACGCGCCTGATTGCTACCAGCGGCAGACATCGGATCGTACTTGGCGCCGGAGGGACGCGGCTGAAAATAGCCAGGCGCGGCGAAAGGCTGCGCCACCAGCACCGAGCCGATCACGTGTCCGTCGCGTTCGCGCAGGCTGCCATTGGCCTGTGCGGGAAACAGCGCGCCCGCCAGCACGGTGGCAATCAGCGAGTACAACGCCGCTGCGCCCAGCACCAGCAACGGCAAGACCAGGACCGCACGCAGGCGCATCGGTTCGCGCGGAGAAACAGAAGAAACGTTCATTGCAGCAGTTCCGGAAGAGTCGGGAAAAACAGCGCCAGGCTCAGCCTAGCGCCACCAGCAGCAGATCGATCGCCTTGATCCCGACGAACGGCAGCAGCACGCCACCAACGCCGTAGATCAGCATGTTCCGGCGTAGCAGCGAAGTCGCCGAGGACGGAGTGAAGCGCACGCCGCGCAGCGCCAGCGGGATCAACGCGGGAATCACCAGCGCGTTGAAGATCAACGCGGCTAGCACCGCATGCGCCGGGCTGGACAGACGCATCACGTTCAGCGCCGCCATCTGCGGGATCGAGGCGGCGAACAACGCCGGCAGGATCGCGAAGTATTTGGACACATCGTTGGCCAACGAGAACGTGGTCAGCGCGCCGCGGGTAATCAATTGCTGCTTGCCCACTTCCACCACCGCCAACAGTTTGGCCGGATCCGAATCCAGATCGACCATGTTGCCGGCTTCCTTGGCCGCCTGCGTGCCCGAATTCATCGCCAGGCCGACATCGGCCTGGGCCAGCGCCGGCGCATCGTTGGTGCCGTCGCCGACCATCGCCACCAACCGCCCACCGGCCTGTTCCTGACGGATGCGCGCCAGTTTGTCCTCGGGCGTGGCTTCGGCGATGTAGTCGTCCACGCCGGCCTCGGCGGCAATCGCCGCAGCGGTGAGCGGGTTGTCGCCGGTGATCATCACGGTCTTGATGCCCATCGCGCGCAGCCGCGCGAATTTCTCCCGCACGCCGTGCTTGACCACGTCCGACAGCTCGACCACGCCGAGTACATGCCGGCCTTCGGCCACCACCAGCGGCGTGGCACCGCTGCGTGCGACCTGCTCGACACGGCTCTTCAACTCCGCCGGCACTTGCCCACCGAGCGCGGTGACGTGGCGGATCAGCGCATCGGCGGCGCCCTTGCGGATCGAGCGCGGCGCGTGCTCGCCCTGCGCCGGCAGATCCACCCCGGACATGCGCGTCTGCGCGGTGAAGGCAACGAAATTGGCATCCTGCGGATCGGCTGGCGGCAGACCTTGCTCGCGCGCCAGACGCACGATCGACTTGCCTTCCGGGGTAGGGTCGGCCAGCGAGGACAGCATCGCCGCTTCGCGCAACTGCGCCATGTCGACACCGCTGAGGACATGGAACACGGTGGCCTGACGATCGCCGTGGGTGATGGTGCCGGTCTTGTCCAGCAGCAGCACATCCACGTCGCCGGCCACTTCCACCGCCTTGCCCGATTTGGCCAGCACATTGGCCGACAGCGCGCGGTTCATACCGGCGATACCAATCGCCGGCAACAGCCCGCCGATGGTCGTGGGAATCAAGCACACCAGCAGCGCGATCAGCAGCAGCGGATCGACCCGCACACCGACGAAGGCGGCAATCGCCGGCAGTGTCGCCACCACGATCAGGAAGGTCAGGGTCATCGCCGCCAGCAGCATGGTCAGGGCGATTTCATTCGGCGTCTTCTGCCGATTGGCGCCTTCCACCAGCGCGATCATGCGATCCAGGAAGCTATGCCCAGGCTCGGCGGTGACCTTCACCACGATCTCGTCGGACAGCACTTTGGTGCCACCGATGACGCCCGAACGATCCGTGCCAGCTTCGCGCAGTACGGGGGCCGACTCGCCGGTCACCGCAGCTTCGTTGATCGTTGCCAGGCCGTGCACGATCTCACCATCGGCGGGAATCAACTCGCCGGCGGACACCACCACCAAGTCGCCCGGGCGCAACTCGGCGGCGGGAATGCTGACCTCGCCGTCCAGCCGCGCACTGGCGACGCGGCGCGCCACCAGGTCTTTGCGCGCGCGCCGCAGCGAGGCAGCCTGGCCGCGACCGCGCGCCTCGGCAACCGCTTCGGCGAAGTTGCCGAACAACACGGTGATCAACAGAATCGCAGTCACCGCCCAACCGAAACCAGCCGGCCCCTGCCCAGCCAGCGTGATCAATGCCGACAACAACGTGCCGGCGAAGACCACCGCCATCACCGGGCTGCCGAGTAGATGGCGCGGCGACAATTTCAACACGCTGTCGCGCAGCGCCGCACGCAGCGCGGCGGCGTCGAACAGACCGGAGCTGCGCGTGGAGGAAGTCGCCACGGAAGAAGAAACCTGTGAGGTGCTCATCGTCGTCGTCTCAGTGCGCGGCCAGGGTCAGGTGATCGGCGATCGGTCCCAACACCAGGGCAGGCGTAAATTGCAGAACAGTCAGAACCGCGATGACCGCGATCAAGGTCAGCGCGAAAGTCGGTGTTTCCACATGCAGACTGCCGCCGGTTTCTGGCGCAGCGCGCTTGCGCGCCATCTGCGCGGCCACGATCAATGGCACGATCAGGGACGGATAACGGCCCAGGAGCAGCACGATGGTGCAGGTCAGGTTCCACCACGGAATACCGTCGCCCAGCCCTTCAAAGCCCGAACCGTTATTGGCGAACGCCGAGGTGTACTCGTAGAAGACCTGACTGATACCGTGGAAACCAGGATTGGAATTGGCGACGATCGCCGCCGGCATGACCAGGGTCAAGGCGGTGAAGCCGAGCAACACCAGCGGCTGCAGCAGGATCAAGAGCGCCAGTAAACGAACCTCGGCAGCCTCGATCTTGCGCCCGAACAACTCCGGTGTACGCCCAGTCATCAGTCCGGCCAGGAACACGCTCAGCAACAGATAGACCAGGAACTGCTGCAAACCACAGCCAATGCCGCCCCAGATGCCGTTGATCAGCATGTTGATCATCGCCACACCGCCGGTCAGCGGTGCCAGCGAATCGTGCATCGCATTGACCGAGCCATTGGATGTCTGCGTGGTCAGCGACGACCACGCCGCAGACGCATCCACGCCGAAGCGTACTTCCTTGCCCTCCATCAACGCCGCGCTGGCGGTACTGGCCGAGTGGCCCTCCGCCCACATGGAAGCGCCCGTGGATGCCAACGACATCACCAGCATGCTGCCGAACACCAATGCCGTGAACTTACGCCGCCCGGTGAACGGGCCGACCATGAACGCCACCGCCACTGGAATCAGCACGATCGCCAACGCTTCCAGCAAGTTGGAGAACGGGGTGGGATTTTCCAGCGCCATCGCGCTGTTAGGGCCATACCAGCCACCGCCATTGGTGCCGAGCTGTTTGATCGCCACCATCGCCGCGACCGGCCCGAGCGGGATCTTTTGCGTCTGCAATCCGGCGCTCGCATCGAGCGGCGTGGCAGCGGGACCGGCCGCCAACGTGGAGGGCACGCCCTGCTGGGTCAGCAACAACGTCCACAGCAGACACAGCGGCAACAGGAAACGCAGTGTCGGACGGATCACGTCGGCCCAGTAATTGCCGACATCCGCCTCGGCGTGCGGCGGTTCGGCGGTCGAGGACGCGCTCGCACTTACATTCGCCGCAGCCGCATGCCCGCGCCCACCAAACAGCCCGCGCAGCGTCGCCGCAACCAGCGCCAGGCCCATCATCGGGGTAATGAACTGCAGGCCGACCACGCCCACCGCCTGCGACAGGTACGACAACTGCGCCTGTCCGGAATAATGCTGCTGGTCGGTATTGGTCAGGAACGAGACCATGGTATGCAGGGCCACGTCCCAGCGCATGTTCGGCACCGCGTCGGGATTGAACGGCAGCCAGGCCTGGGTGACGAACAGCGCAAACACCAGCACACCCAGCACCAGATTGCTGAGCAGAAACGCAGCCGTATAGCCACGCCAGTGCATGCCACGCGCCGGATCGGTGCCCAGCAGGCGATACAGCGGGCGTTCGATCCAACCGAACAGCGCATCGCCGCACATCGGCGCGCCGCGCATCACCTTGGCCAGGTACAGACCCAAGGGCCATCCCAGCAGCACAGCGAGCGCATAGACAAACAAGGTATCGATCATGAACTTGGCACTCGGCTCAGAAATCTTCGGGACGCAGGATCACGTACAACAGGTAGCCAGCAGTGACGATCACCGCCACGCCGCAAACAAATGCAAGCCAACCGCTCATGGTGTCAACTCCGTACAGACACGCAGCCCGCGTACAAGGCAGGCCGCGAATCGCAAGAAAAACCACCGAGCGACGAACGCGCCGGGTGGAGACTGAAAGAACATGCAGAAAACATAAGCAAAGACGTCGGACGGACCTCTAGGCCCAGGTCGATATTATCGACGCCAGCGCCATAAACTCTCCGTGGCAAACCCACGCAGGCCACATAAATTCTGCGTAAAGCCAGTCCGTGCATACGTGCATCGCACGCCGGCAGACCACTCCACCCAAGCCGCCCATACACGCCATACGAGGACGTGCCATCGCGCGGCATTCGCCGCACGATGGTCTTCAACGACGGTGCGATGCCGCGGCTCGCGACGACGACGCTTCCGGCGCAGTCGTCGCAGCCTGCTTAGAAATGCAGGATCGCGTCGAGCAGTGCGGTCGTCTGATGGCTCTTGTGTCCAGCGTCGTAAGCCGGGAAATCGTAGGCTTTTTCGTAACGCAACTCGGGACGGATCTCCAGATCCGGCGACACCCAGTGGGTGAGACCGATCGTATGACTCGAATAACGCGTGGCAAAGCCGGTCCGCTGACCGACGTGGTCATTCATGAATTCATTACGAATCGACATCATGTTTTTCGAATCGAGCTGGATGTTGAAGTAGTTGACGATGGCGTCCGTCGAACTGCGTCCCAGCGGGAAATCCGGCGCCTCGCCAAGCGGATAACCCGGCCGGCCGGTCGGCGCATGCGACTGCGACGGATCGGTGGCCAGCGCCTGATTGCGCACATAGATGTGGTACGCCTCGGTAAGCGTGTGTACGCGCGGCGAGAAACGGTGGCCCCAGGTCAACACGAACTCCTGCAGATTGTTGTAGGTCTGCGAGGCGTTGTTGTAGGAGTCCACGCACGGATACAACATGTCGTTGTTGCTCTTGGAGACCCAGCGCAAGCAAGCCTGCGCGCTCAAACGACTGGTCGAATCCCAGATTGCCGAGTCATCGCCACCATGCACACCCAACTGCAACATCCACTGATCGTTGAGCTTGGTGGTGGTGAGGATACCCATTTCGGTATACGCATCGACCGTGTACAGCAGGGAGTGGGTCAGCAGGTAGTTGTTCGGCGAGAACTGCGCTTCGATGTCCGGCAACGACAAATAGCGACCGGCCATGATCAACATGCCTTGCGCCACCGAAGGAACGTACAAATCCACGTAGGCGATCATCGGATCGTTGCCGTAGATCTTGCCGTTCAACGCGCTATTGGGCTGCGGATGATGCAGCAATTGATCGCTGGTCACGCCCTTCATCGTGGTGAAGTGGTAGTCGTAGCCGAACAGATCGTCCAGGTGGAAGCCCCAGTCGAGGTGATCGGTCTGCACCGTGTCCGGCAGGCGCTGCAACCGCAGCAAGAACTGATTGAACTCACCACGATTGGGCCGCGCGTCGTAGGACAACGGATAGTTCGAGAACCTGGATGTACTGGCGTTGAGCGAAGGATTGATCCAGCCGTACAGCTCGATCCGATGATCCTGCATCCAGTGTCCGACGTGCGTGCATGCCAGCGCCTTTTCCAGCGGATACTGCGCATTCTCGTTGGGGACGCCGACCGGATAGTCCACTCCGCCAAGCTGCCATTCCGCCGACGGGAATGGGGGAGAAGAGAATGGCGACTCCATGCCACGCCGCGCCGGAGCCGGCGCATTCGGGTCGGCAGGCTGGGCGTCTTCGCGATACGCCGCCACAAAGCGCGAGAAGAAACCGTTGGAGCAGTCCGTACTCACCGGCTGCGCCGCAACAGCGCTTTCCTGCAGCATCGTTGGCATGACCACCGACAAGGGAGCGGTGACGTCGGCCGCAACCGCCTTGCCGGCGCAGAGCAGGGCCAGGGATACGAATAAGGGATGCATCTTCATGGACATCGCAACATCGGCTCGCAACGAGCCGTCCTCTTTGGTTGATAGATGGAACAAACGGGAGTAGCGCGCCACAACGACATGCCATCGTCATAGCGCGATCCTGCGCAGCCGTGAGACGCGCACGCCGAACCGGCGCGCGGCGCTTAACCTGACCGCAACAGGGCAATGGCACCGCAGGTGGACAGCAACCCATGGCATCGGCGCGTCGACTCGGCTGCAAAGGCGGCCACCATCGCAACCACCCGCACACCGAACCGTTGCGGCGGATGTACCGGATTAGGCGTGACACCCGCGCGCGGTGCGCTGCGCTGGATCCACAGCCACATCACCGTCAACGCCAAGCGCACGCATCCAGCCATCGATTCCACGCCTCCTGCAGCAGCCAGGAAAGTATAGAAATCGCCGAATATCTTCGTTGCAAAACGCAAACTGATTTGAGTAAATTTTTCGTAAATTCCATTTATTCGATCTCGCACCGGGCCGCTCCGAACCGCCATGCCGATGCGCTCGGCCAAGCCAATGGCGGTCGTGAGCGGCGCAGCGAGACGCTGCAACGGATCGCTCACCCGCACATCGCACTGGATCAGCCAAGGTCGCCACGTTGCTTGTCATGGGTCCACTGCAGCCCAGCATCGTTGACGTCGGCCAACATCCTGCTCGGCACACCACGCCCACCGGGGCCACAGGACACGCTATGCGGCGAAATGCACGTAACCGTTTCGCGGCGGCACCCAGGGCCGACCGTCCGCATCGCGCACGACGATGCCGCTGCCGGCCACGATGCGCCCAATCGGCGTCGCCGCCACTGCACAGTTCTGTAGCGCCTGGATAATCGCTGCGCGCTGCGCTGGATGAGCCGTGAAACACAGTTCGTAGTCGTCGCCACCACCCAGTTGCCAGGCATGCACCTGCGCTGCACTCGCCTGCGCAGGTGCGGCGACGACCGGCAGCGCCGCCAGGGAGAGCTCGGCCGCGACACCGCTACGCATGCACAGATGCTCCAGATCGGCCAGCAGACCATCGGAGATGTCCACGCAGGCCCGCGCCAGACCGCGCAGGCAGTGCCCGGCCTGCACGCGTGGCGTGGGCCGCAGCAAACGTTGCCGCAGGTGTTCGTGGACCGGATCGGTGGCAGGCTGCGCTACATCCAACCGCCCGGCCTGCCACAGCGCCAACGCAGCAGCGGCTTCTCCTGGCTGTCCGGTGACCCAGACATCGTCACCCGGCTGCGCGGCATCGCGACGCAATGCCAGCGTCGCTGGCACACTGCCGAGCGCGGTGACTGACAACGCCAGCGGCCCGCGCGTGGTGTCGCCTCCCACCAGCACGATGTCATGCAGCGCGGCCAGCGCGAAGAACCCATCGGCGAAGCCGTCCACCCAGGCCGGATCGGCCTGCGGCAACGACAACGACAACGTGCACCAGCGCGGCTGTGCGCCCATCGCGGCGAGGTCGGAGAGGTTCACCGCCAGTGTTTTCCAACCCAGGTCCGCCGCCGCGGTCTCGGCGGGAAAATGCACGCCGACGTTCAACGTGTCGGTGGTGACGGCCAATCGTTCGTCCGCCGGCACGCACAGCAGCGCGGCATCGTCACCGATACCCAAGGCCACGTCCGCGCGCGTACCACTGCGCGCGCGCAGCCGCTCGATCAAATCGAACTCGGCCATCGCAATGGATCACGCATCGCGCGGCGCGCCAGCAACTCGTGGTTGCCACACTGAACGTGCTGGCCGATCCCAGGCCCGCGCTGCCGGGTCACGGCGCTCATGCTCAACCGCCAGATTCGACCGCGCGCCATTCCAGCGCGGCACGGTCCAACACGCCATTGACGTAGGTGTGGCCATGTTCGGAACCGAACCGCTTGGCGGTCTCGATCGCTTCGTTGATGACCACGCGATACGGCACGTCCATCCGATACAGCAACTCGTAGGCGGCCAGACGCAGCACCGCCCGCTCGATCGCATCCACTTCCTCCACGGTACGATCCAGGTAGCCGACCAGCGCCGTGTCCAGTTCGGCGCGATGCTTGAGCACGCCCTCGACCAGATTCTCGAAATACACCAGGTCGGCAACCTCATGTGCCTGTTCGTGGGCGAACTGGGCGATCACATGCTGCGCATTGCCGCCGGAAATCTGCCAGGCGTAGATCGCCTGCAGCGCGCGTCGCCGTGCGCGCGAACGCAGCACCGGATCGACACCGTCGCGGCGGGGAGGCCTGTGCCCGGCGAACTTGCTCACGGCAGTTGCTCCAGCAAATTGACCATTTCCAGCGCACCCAGCGCCGCTTCCTCGCCCTTGTTGCCGTGACTGCCACCGGCGCGTGCTTCGGCGTCTTCGACGCGCTCCACGGCCAGCACGCCATTGAGCACCGGGATGCGGAAATCCAGCGACACCCGCAGCAGGCCCTGCGCGCAACCGTCGGCGACGTGTTCGTAGTGACGGGTGTCGCCACGAATCACGCAGCCCAGCGCAATGATTGCCGCGTGGTGACCGGCCGCCGCCAGATGCGCGGCGGCTAGCGGCAGCTCCCATGCGCCGGGCACGCGAATCACGTCCACCGCATCCTCGGCGATGCCATTGCCGGCCAGACTCGCGCGCGCGCCAGCGACCAACACGTCGGTGATGCGGGCGTTCCAGCGGCTGGCAACAATCGCGAAACGGGCCGATGCGGGAGCGCGAAGATCGCCTTCGTAGTGGGTCATGGCGGTGTCGTGTTCAGAGGGCGGGAAAGTTTAGCAGGCGGGCAGCCAGGACTCGGGACCGGCGAACGCACGGCGCACCGATCCGGCATGCCGATGCGGGTATCACGCGTTTCCTGAATCCGGACCGCGAGTCCCCAAGCCTGGCTCGACCTCCACATGCTCCACCACCTCCAGGCCGAAGCCGGCCAGGCCGATCTGCCGGCGCGGCGTGCCGAGGACGCGCAGCTTGCCCAGGCCCAAGTCGGCCAAAATCTGACTACCGGCGCCATTGCGGCGCCATTGGCCCACATCCTTGCCATGACTGGCCTCCGGTTGCGCACGCAGCCGCGCCAGCAATGCCTGACTGTCGCGCGGCGCCGACAGCACCACCATCACCCCGCGCTCGGCGGTGGCGATGGCGCGGAGCGCGTCGCTGGCGGCCACGCCGAAATCCTCGCGGCGCCAGTGCAATAGATCGGCCAGCGGGTTCTCCACCTGCACCCGCACCAGGGTCGGCGTGTCCGCGTCCAGCGGACCGCGCACCAGGGCGAAGTGCAGATCGTGGGCGATACGATCACGGTAGGTCACCAGGGTGAAATCACCGAACTCGGTGGCGATGGGACGCTCGTCGATACGCTCGACGGTGTGTTCGGTGGCCAGGCGGTAGGCGATGAGATCGGCGATGGAGCCCATTTTCAGCCCGTGCGTGTGTGCGAACGCCTCCAGTTGCGGACGCCGCGCCATGCTGCCATCGGGGTTGAGCACTTCCACCAGCACGCCGGCCGGTTCCAGCCCAGCCAGCATCGGTAGATCGCTGGCGGCCTCGGTGTGGCCGGCACGGGTCAGCACACCGCCAGGGTGGGCGATCAACGGGAAGATGTGACCCGGCTGGCTCAGGTCGTGCGGCTTGGCATCGGGCTTGACCGCAGTGCGCACGGTATGTGCGCGGTCGTAAGCGGAAATGCCGGTGGTCACCCCTTCGGCGGCCTCGATGCTGACAGTGAAATTGGTATGGAACTGCGCGGTGTTGTGCTGGACCATCGGCGCCAAGCCGAGCTGCGTGCAGCGCTCGCGGGTGAGCGATAGGCACACCAGGCCACGCGCGTGGGTGACCATGAAGTTGATGTCCGAGGGCTTGACCAGCTCGGCGGCCATGATGAGGTCGCCCTCGTTTTCGCGGTCCTCGTCGTCGACGATCACCACCATGCGGCCGGCGCGTAGTTCTTCCAGCAGCTCGGGGACAGAGGCGAAGTTCAGACTCGGGAGAGTGGAAGGGGACATGCGGCGACTCGCGTAAGACGGTGGGCACCGCAGGCATCGACGCACTACGGCGAAAAAACCGCAATGGCCGGGATCAGTCCTGGCGGCCCTGCAGCAGACGTTCGACGTAACGCGCGACCAAGTCGATCTCCAGGTTCACTGGCATGCCCAGCGTGGTCTGCGCGAACGCGGTGTGCGCCACGGTGTGCGGGATCAGTGCGACCTCGAAGCCATCGGCATCGACCGCATTGACGGTAAGGCTGACTCCGTCCACACAAATCGAGCCCTTCTTGGCGATATAGCGCAGCAGCGCCGACGGCGCGGCGAAACGCCAGCGCTGCGCGCGCGCATCGGCGTGAATCGCCAACACCCGACCGAGACCATCGACATGACCGCTGACCAGATGCCCACCGAGACGGTCGGTGGGGCGCATCGCCCGTTCCAGATTCAGCGCCGCACCTTCGGCCAGCGTGCCGAGCGTGGTCAGGGCCAGAGTTTCGGTGGAAGCGTCGGCCTGGAACGAACCAGCATCGAAGGCGATCACCGTCAGGCACACGCCGTTGACCGCGATGCTCTCGCCGCGTTGCACCTCGGCGAACGGCAGGCTGCCGGTCGCGAAGGTGAAGCGAACATCACCGCCCTGTGGCGCACGCGCGGCAAGATGACCGACGCCTTCGATGATTCCAGTGAACATATCCGTTTCTCGCAATACAGTGAGCGAAAAACGCCACAAGGCAAACAGGCGCGCGCACAGCCGCGAAGCTGCGCGTCAGCCGTCTTCTTTCATCCGGACTATACCGTCGGCTCCGGCATCGCACCGGATCTGCTGACCTTGCCATCGCCGCGCAGGCGGCCCTGGGAAGCGCTCGCGGGCTCGTGCGCGAACGCACCTACCGCCGGTGGGGAATCGCACCCCGCCCTGAAGACGTTTGTGGTCGCCGGCGAACCGGCCGACGCATTCTAACAGGCGACGCTAGGGCAACGATGGGACGCAGCGTCGCGGTTGGCGTGGCAACCTTCCGCGCCGGTCCCCTCACCTGCGCCGCTACGTCGACGCGGCATCTGCAGCAACCGGACGCAACAGCAGACGCAGGTCCTCGCCAAGCTGACGCACGTCCAGCCATTGCAATGAACGACGCTGCGCCAGGGTGTCGATCTGCAGCCCGGCCAGCAACGGGCGTGCGGCGTCACCGAGCAGCACCGGCGCCAGATACACCAGTACCTCATCGACCAGGCCGGCGCGCAGCAACGCGCCGCCCAGGGTCGCACCGGCTTCGACCTGGACCTCGTTGATCCCGCGTGCGGCCAGCAGGCGCAGCACCGCCTCCAGATCCAGGCGTCCCTCGATCAGCGCGACAGCGGCGAACTCGGCATTGGGCAGTGTCGGCGGTACCGACGCGGGCGCGTGCAGGTAGAGCGTCGGTGCGGCGCCGTCACGCACCTTGCTCCGCGCCAAACTGCGTAACTGCGCATCAAGGACCACGCGCAACGGCGGCAGCACCTCGACCGCCTCGTCCAGGCGTACAGTCAACGCGGGGTCATCGGCCAGTACGGTACCGGCACCGCTGAGAATCGCCCCGGCACGGGCGCGCCAGTGCTGCACGTCCTGCCGCGCGGCGGCCCCGGTGATCCACTTGGATTGGCCACTGGCCAGCGCGGTGCGCCCGTCCAGGCTGGCCCCCAACTTGACCCGCAGCCATGGCCGACCGCGCTCCACCCGCGACAGAAAACCGCGATTGAGCGCGCGCGCCTGCTGCTCCATCAATCCCGATTGCACCGCGATCCCCGCCTCACGCAATAACGCGAAACCGCCGCCGTTGACCTGCGGGAACGGATCGGCCATCGCCGCCACTACCCGCGCCACGCCGGCTTCGATCAAGGCCAGCGCGCATGGCGGAGTGCGGCCGTAGTGCGCGCACGGCTCCAGGGTGACGTAAGCGGTGGCGCCACGGGCGCACGCGCCGGACTCACGCAACGCGAACACCTCCGCGTGCGGACCACCGGCGCACTGATGGAAGCCCTCGCCGACCTGTTCGCCATCGCGCACGATCACGCAGCCGACCATCGGGTTCGGCCGCGTGGTGTAAGCGCCACGCTCGGCCAAGCGCAGGGCTTGCGCCATCCAGCGATGATCGTCGGCGGAGAAGTCGCTCATGCGGCAAGCCCACCGGTATCGATGCGCATCACCACAACCTGTAACAGGCCAAGTGGTAGATCCGCGTGGCGCTGCCAACCCAGGCGCTGGTAGAACGCCACCAGCGGCGGTTCGCAATACAGGTGCAGCCACTGCACCGACAACCGCGCCGCCGCCTGCACGCCATGCGCAAGCAACGCGGCACCGACACCGCTACCACGCGCGTGAGGGCGCACGTACAAACTCGCCAACCACGGCGAAAACGGGCGAACACATGACGCCTCGTTCTGCAGCAGGCTGACCGAACCCAGCCATGCCTGACCATCGAGGGCAATCCAACTGGTCGGGATGCGAGTATCGCAGCGATGGCTGCGCAGATCGGCTTCGGTTTCGGCCAGGCGACAGTCGCCCAGCAGCGTACCGAATGCCTGTTCGTGCTCCTGCGCCAGGGCCGGAATATGCTGGGCCGCATCGGCCAGACAGACGATGCGCATGCGCCTTCATCAGCGCCTGCCGGACTTATCGCCCGCCTTGCCAGTGCGCACGAAGTCCAATAGCGGCAATTGTTCGCTGCCCACTGGCAGTTCGCGCTCAAGCTTCTCGATCTCCTCGCGAAAATCGGCCACGTCCTGGAAGCTGCGGTAGACCGAAGCAAAACGCACATAGCCGACATGATCGAGCTTGCGCAGTTCCCCCATCACGTACTCGCCGACCCGAATCGACTGAAGTTCACGCTCGCCGGACATGCGCACCTGATGCATCACCGCGCGCACCGCCGCTTCGATCTGCTCCTCACCCACCGGTCGCTTCTGCAGCGCGCGATCGAAACTGGTGCGCAACTTGCGCGCGTCGAACGCCTCGCGACTACCATCGCTCTTGACCACGGTCGGCAACTTGAGTTCGACCGTTTCCAGCGTACTGAAACGCTCGCCGCACGCCTCGCATTCGCGACGCCGACGGATCGTGGCGCCATCCTCGGACACGCGCGAATCGATCACCCGGGTATCGCTGTGCTGGCAGAACGGACAGTGCATCAGCGCAGCCAGATCCCGGGACCGGCGACGGGATTCCCGGAAAAAGGCGAACCACACGCATCACACAGCCGCAAGGCCAAGCGCGCGAATCCAGGGGCCGGCGCTTTCGCGGGACCCGGGTTCCGGGCCCCAGATCCCGGCTTCTTAGCCATACACCGGGTATTTCCTGCACTGCGCGGTCACCGCCTCGCGCACGCGGGCCAGTACCGTCTCGTCGGTCGGAGCGTCGAGCACGTCGGCGATCCAGTTCGCCAGGTCGATGCTGTCCTGCTCCAGGTAACCGCGGGTGGTGATCGCCGGGGTACCCAGACGCAGGCCCGAGGTCACGAACGGCGAGCGCGGATCGTTCGGCACCGCGTTCTTGTTGACGGTGATGTGGGCTTTGCCCAGCGCGGCCTCCGCGTCCTTGCCGGACACGTCCCTGCCGATCATGTCCACCAGCATCAGATGGTTCTCGGTACCGCCGGAGACGATCTTGTAGCCGCGCGCGATCAGCGTCTTGGCCATCGCCTGGGCGTTCTTCACCACCTGTTGCTGATAGGTCTTGAACTCCGGCTCCAGCGCTTCCTTGAACGCCACCGCCTTGGCCGCGATCACATGCATCAGCGGGCCACCCTGGATGCCGGGAAACACGATGGACTGCAGTTTCTTGGCCAGTTCCTCGCTCGCGCCCTGGGCCACGATGATGCCGCCACGCGGACCGCGCAAGGTCTTGTGGGTGGTGGAAGTGACCACGTGCGCATGCGGTAGCGGGTTCGGATAGACACCGGCGGCGACCAAACCGGCCACATGCGCCATGTCCACCAGGAAGTAGGCACCGACCTTATCGGCGATGGCGCGGAAACGCGCCCAGTCGATGGCCTGCGAGTAGGCGGAAAAGCCGCCGATCACCATTTTCGGCTTGTGTTCCAGGGCCAGCCGCTCGACTTCGTCGTAGTCGATCAACCCCTGGTCGTTGACGCCGTACTGCACCGCGTTGAACAGCTTGCCGGAGGCGTTGACCTTGGCACCATGGGTCAGGTGGCCGCCGTGCGCCAGCGACATGCCCAGGATGGTATCGCCAGGCTGCAACAGCGCCAGGAACACCGCCTGATTGGCCTGTGAACCGCTGTGCGGCTGCACGTTGGCGTAATCGGCGCCGAACAGTTGCTTGACCCGCTCGATCGCCAACTGCTCGGCGACATCGACGAACTCGCAACCACCGTAATAGCGCTTGCCCGGATAGCCTTCAGCGTACTTGTTGGTGAGTTGGCTGCCCTGTGCTTCCATCACCAGTGGGCTGCAGTAGTTTTCGCTGGCGATCAATTCAACATGGTCTTCCTGGCGGCCGGCTTCGGCGGCAATGGCCCGAGCCAGTTCGGGATCGTAGGTTTCGATACGGGCGTCGCGCGGGAACATCGGGTCTCCGGAAGGATCGACAAAAGGCAGAGCGCTAGTTTAAGCCGCGCACGGCCCCAAGCGCGAACCGAGATGGCGGCGGCCTTCACGACCGCCGCCACACTCCCGGAACGATTGCTCAACGGCCATTGATGACCAAGTCGGCGATGACACCCGTGGCGATCGCGACCAACAGCAGGTCACCACGATCATCGCGGACCCAGCGATAGCCATAGGGCGGACGATTGACCCGGTAACGGTCGTAGTCGTAGACCACGTAGTTGGGACCGTAGTAGCGCTGGCCGCGCGTCCAGTACACCGGCCGTGGGCGGTAGTAGACAACGTCCGGGCGCTCACGATAGCCGTCGCGGTAGCCGCGCTCGTAGGCGCGGCGCGCCTGGTGCCGCTCATGTTCACGTTCGCGCCAATAGGAGTCGCGGTCGACGTCGTGCCAACCGCGACCGTCCCAATCGCGATACGGACCATAGGTCTCCCAGGCAAACGCCGGGGGCGCCATACAACCCAGCGCCAACGCTGAGGAAAGGACAAGGGTGGCAACGCGTTTGAGGTTCATGGCGACTCCATCACGTGATGTGGCGAGTGCATTAACACCGCACACGTCTGAACCGCCTCCTGCTGCAACCGATTACGTATTCATCTTGCTGGAACGAGCTAAGCCGACATTCATTCGAGCGCCACAACCACAGCGCCGCCGCAGCCGAATCGGCCTTGCCGTTATACTGTTCGCCATCCCTTTTCTGCCGCTGTCCGGCCACCCCGGTCGGGCATCGGCATGCGCTACGGAGTCCCCATGTCGCAATACATCTACACCATGAACCGGGTCAGCAAGATCGTGCCGCCGAAGCGGCAGATCATCAAGGACATCTCGTTGTCGTTCTTCCCCGGCGCCAAGATCGGTCTGCTTGGCCTCAACGGCGCCGGCAAATCGACTGTGCTGAAGATCATGGCCGGCGTGGATACCGATTTCGAGGGCGAGGCACGGCCACAACCCGGCACCAAGGTCGGCTACCTGGCGCAGGAGCCGGAGCTGGATCCCAACAAGACCGTGCGCGAGTCGGTCGAGGAAGGCGTGGGCGAGGTGCTGCAAGCACAGGCCGCACTGGAAGCCGTATACGCCGCCTATGCCGAAGAAGGCGCCGATTTCGATGCCCTGGCCAAGGAGCAGGAGCGCCTGGAGGCGATCCTGGCCGCAGGCGATGCGCACACGCTGGAAAATCAGCTCGACATCGCCGCCGACGCGCTGCGCCTGCCGCCGTGGGAAGCCAAGATCGCCAATCTTTCCGGCGGCGAAAAGCGCCGCGTGGCGCTGTGCCGGCTGCTGCTGCAAAAACCGGACATGCTGCTGCTCGACGAACCCACCAACCACCTCGACGCCGAGTCGGTGGAATGGCTGGAGCAATTCCTGGCGCGCTACGCCGGCACCGTGGTGGCCGTCACCCACGACCGCTACTTCCTCGACAACGCGGCCGAGTGGATTCTGGAACTGGACCGTGGCCGCGGCATTCCGTGGAAGGGCAACTACACCGAATGGCTGATGCAGAAGGACGAGCGCCTCAAGCAGGAAGACAACCAGGAAAAGGCCCGGCAGAAGGCGATCCAGAAGGAACTGGAATGGTCGCGGCAGAACGCCAAGGGCGGTCGCACCAAGGGCAAAGCGCGCTTGGCCCGCCTGGAAGAGCTGCAATCGGTCGATTATCAAAAGCGCAACGAGACCAACGAACTGTTCATCCCACCGGGCGAGCGCCTGGGCAACGCGGTGATGGAGTTCAAGAACGTCTCGAAGAAATTCGGCGACCGCCTGCTGATCGACAACCTGTCGATGATCATCCCGCCCGGCGCCATCGTCGGCATCATCGGCCCCAACGGCGCGGGTAAATCCACGCTGTTCAAGATGATCACCGGCCAGGAAAAACCCGACGCAGGACAGATCGTGGTCGGCCCGACCGTGCAACTGTCCTACGTCGACCAGAGCCGCGACACGCTGCAAGGCAACCACAACGTGTTCCAGGAAATTTCCGGCGGCCTGGACATCCTCAACATCAATGGCGTGGAAATCCAGTCGCGCGCCTACATCGGCCGCTTCAACTTCAAGGGCCAGGATCAACAAAAACTGGTCGGTTCGCTCTCCGGCGGCGAGCGCGGCCGCCTGCACATGGCCAAGACTTTATTGCAGGGCGGCAACGTGCTGTTGCTCGACGAACCCTCCAACGATCTGGACATTGAAACCCTGCGCGCACTGGAAGACGCACTGCTGGAGTTCCCGGGCAACACCTTCGTGATTTCGCACGACCGCTGGTTCTTGGATCGCATCGCCACGCACATCCTCGCCTTCGAAGGCGATTCGCACGTGGAGTTCTTCCAGGGCAACTACCGCGAATACGAAGAAGACAAGAAGCGCCGTCTCGGCGACGATGCCGGTCCCAAGCGGCTGCGCTTCAAGGCGCTGAAGTAACAGTCGCCAATAAACGACTGCGTCGCCGCCGAGCGGGCGCGTTGCGATTGGCATGTGTCCGCATGCCAATCGCGCACCGACACCGTATCGAGCCGATTGGCGTGAGTCAACAAAAAGCCCCGCATTGAGCGGGGCTTTTGCTTAGCACGCCGTAACGTGTGCGATCAGTCGATATCGAGGAAGCTGCGAAGCTGCTCCGAACGGCTCGGGTGCCGCAACTTGCGCAGCGCCTTGGCCTCTATCTGACGGATACGCTCGCGGGTGACGTCGAACTGCTTACCGACTTCTTCGAGCGTGTGATCGGTATTCATGTCGATGCCGAAGCGCATGCGCAGCACCTTGGCCTCGCGTGGCGTCAGCCCGGCCAGCACGTCGCGCACGGTCTCGGAGAGGTTGATGTTGGTGGTGTTCTCGATCGGGGACTCCACGTTGGTGTCCTCGATGAAGTCGCCCAGATGCGAATCCTCGTCGTCGCCGATCGGCGTCTCCATCGAGATCGGCTCCTTGGCGATTTTCATCACCTTGCGGATCTTGTCCTCGGGCATGTCCATTTCCTTGGCCAGCTCCTCCGGCGTGGCCTCGCGGCCATACTGCTGAAGCATCTGCCGGGAAATGCGGTTGAGCTTGTTGATCGTCTCGATCATATGCACCGGGATGCGGATGGTGCGCGCCTGATCGGCGATCGAGCGGGTGATCGCCTGACGGATCCACCAAGTGGCATACGTGGAGAACTTGTAGCCGCGACGGTATTCGAACTTGTCCACCGCCTTCATCAAACCGATGTTGCCTTCCTGGATCAGGTCGAGGAACTGCAGGCCACGGTTGGTGTATTTCTTGGCGATGGAGATCACCAGGCGCAAGTTGGCCTCGACCATTTCCTTCTTGGCCTTGCGCGCCTTGGCTTCGCCATAGGCCATTGCCCGGCTGATTTCCTTCAACTCGGTCAGGCTGAGGTAGGTGGACTGCTCCACCTCCACGGTGGCCTCCTGCTCGGCGATGATCTGATCCTTGACGTCGCGCAGCGCCGAAGACCACTTCTGCTTGCGCTTGAGTGCGTCATCGACCCAGGCCACGTTGGTCTGGTTGCCTTCCCAGGAACGAATGAAATCCTTGCGCGGCATGCGCGCCACGTGGGTCGCCAGGTGCAGCACGCGACGCTCGTGCTCCTTGACCTGCGCCATGGCATCGCGCAGCTTGCGCACCAGGGCGTCGGTCAGCGGCAGCGGCAACTTCAAGGTGACAAAGACTTCGGCGATGTCGTTGCGCAGCTTGGCGACCAGCTTATGTTCGGCGCCGTTCTTGGCATAGGCCTTTTTGAACTTGACGTACTCGGTGGACAAGACTTCCATGCGCCGCGCGACCTCGACCGGATCCGGACCGGTCGGGCCCGCATCTTCTTCGCTGGCATCGACATCGGCGTCTTCGTCCTCGTCGGCATCGGCATCGGCGGCGCCATCGTCCTCGGCCACCACCACCGGCGCCGGCTCTTCTTCGACCAGATCGTTGAAACCGACCACGATCTCGGCCAGCCGCTTCTTGCCTTCCTTGTGCTGTTCGTAATCCTCGAGCAGGGTCTCCACCGCCAACGGGAACGCGCCGAGCGCGGCTTGAACCTGGCTCAGACCCTCCTCGATGCGCTTGGCGATCGCGATTTCGCCTTCACGGGTCAACAGTTCTACTGTGCCCATCTCGCGCATGTACATGCGCACCGGATCGGTGGTGCGACCGCCCTCGGTATCGAGCGCGGTTAACGCGGCGGCGGCTTCTTCGGCGGCGGTATCGTCGACTTCGCGGTTGCCGGTGTTGCCGTCGTTGAGCAGTAGCGTCTCGGCATCGGGCGCGACTTCATGGACATCGATGCCCATGCCGTTGATCATGCCGATGATGTCTTCGATCTGTTCGGGATCGACCAGATCGTCGGGAAGATGGTCGTTGACTTCGGCGTAGGTCAGATAGCCCTGTTCCAGGCCCTTGCTGATCAGTTGCTTGATGTCGGATTGCTGGGCAGGACGTTCGTTGGCCATGAGTGCGCGCGCCACCGGCATAGAGATGAAGGAGTGAACCTAGCATTATAACAGCCCGGACAGCCGGTTGCCGGACCACGTGCCTGAATTGCTTCACCAGGAACGCGGCGCTGGCGCATCTCACTTCGAATCAACGCACATCACACGCTCTACGCGCGCAGCAGGAACGTGACCGGGCCGTCATTGACGAGGCTGATGACCATATGCGCGCCGAAGCGACCGTTTTCCACCCCTGGCGGGTGCTGCGCCCGGCATAACTCCAGCAAGCGATTGAAACCGCGTTCAGCCTCGGCAGGGGGCGCTGCGGTGGTGAAGCTGGGGCGCATCCCCGTGCCCGTGTCGGCCGCCAGCGTGAACTGACTGACCAATAACAGGCCTCCAGCAGTCTCGCGCAACGAGCGGTTCATGCGCCCACTGGTGTCGGCGAATACCCGGTAGCCGAGCAGGCGTTCGGCCATGCGTCGGAACGTGGCCTCGTGGTCTCCCGGCTCCACCGCCACCAGCGCCAGTAGGCCGGGGCCGATCCGACCGATCACCTCTGCGTCGACGCTGACCGAGGCCTGGGTGACACGTTGGATCAAGGAGAGCATGCGCAACCGCCGAACACTGAACTGGGGAGGCAAAAGCATCCGACTTCACCACCCCACTGTCACCCCACCCACGACATCGTCCACTGACACGGCTGAGGGACGCCGGCTCACCCCGCGCGCGAACCAACCCCCATGCTAGCCAGCCGGGTGTGCGCTGCCGAACGGATAAACTGCGCCGATGAAACCCGCCACATGCGCCTCCCTGCTGTACCGCTGCGCCGCCGCTGTGACGCGCCTGCCCTGGCCATGGCTGCGACACCTGGCCGATGGCCTGGCCTGGTTGTGGCGGCGCATGGACGCGCGCGAAAGCCGGGTGGTGCGACGCAACCTGGAACTGGCCTATCCCGAACTGCTGCCCAGCGAGCGCATCGCCCTGCACCACGACGTGCTGCGCTCCACCGCACGGCAGGCGTTCGAAACCCTGGTGTTGTGGACACGACCGCCCGCGCAGAACCTGACACGACTACGCCAGCGCCACGGCCAGGAACTCTACGACGCCGCACTGGCCTGCGGCCGTGGGGTGATCGTGGCCGCGCCGCACTTCGGTAATTGGGAATTGCTCAACCAATGGTTGGCCTCACGCGGGGACATCACCATCGTCTACCGCGTCCCGGAGTCGGCCATCGGCGACGCCTTCCTGCAACGGGTACGTCACGGCGAGGGGGTACGTCAGGTGCGTGCGGAAGGGCCAGCGGTACGCCAGTTGTTCAAGGTGCTCAAGGACGGCGGCGCGGTCGGCATCCTCCCCGACCAGCAGCCCAAAGCCGGCGACGGGGTGTTCGCCCCCTTCTTCGGGGTGCCAGCGCTGACCATGACCCTGGTCAACCGTCTGGCCGAGCGTACCGGCGCGACTGTGCTGTTCGCCTGGTGCGAACGCGTGGGCAACGAGCTGGAATTCGCCCTGCACGTGCAGCCGCCCCCCCCTGCAATCGCCGATGCGGACCCGCTGCGCGCGGCCACTGCGCTCAACGCCGGAGTCGAGCGCGTGGCTCGACGCGATCCGGCCCAATATCAGTGGACCTACAAACGCTACACCCTGCGTCCTGACCCGACCGAACCCAATCCCTACGCGACCACCCGGCATCCGCACTGAACACAGCCGGCAAACCGAAACGCGTGATCAATCGTCCTGCGGATCGGCGGGGCCAGCGAGGATGCGCTGATAGAACGCCAGGTCCAGCCAGCGCCCGAACTTGAAGCCGGCTTCGCGCACGGTACCGGCATGCACGAAACCCAGTTGTTCGTGTAACGCGATACTGCCGGCATTGCTGGCGTCGATGCCTCCGACCAGCACATGCACTCCGCGCGCCTGCGCGGTGTCGATCAACGCCTGCAGCAGGCGCCGCCCAACCCCCTTGCCGCGATGCGCGCAATGCACATAGACCGAATGCTCGACGCTGTACTTGAACGCGGGCCAGGCGCGAAAGGGGCCATACGTGGCGAAACCGAGCAAGGTACCGGCGGCGTCTTCGAGCCCAAGCACCGGCAATGCGCCGGCGTGCTTGGCCGCGAACCAGGCCGCCATGCTCTCCGGCGGGCGCGGACGATAATCGTAGAGTGCGGTGGAATGCACGATGGCTTCGTTGAAGATTTCCAGGATCGCCATCGCATGGCGCGGCTCGGTGCAGTGAACAAGATGCATGCGGAACGGTGCTGGGCGGGATGGGGCACAGTAGAAACCAATCGGCAGCACTTGAACACCGCCGCTCTCCGCAGTCGCGCTGCCGCATTCGGCGCATCCGGTTGCATCACTGGCCCCGCACGAGCAGGCACAGTGCGTTCCACTCCATACACGCTGGCGCTGCACGCAAAGCGCGCGACAATGGCACGCGCGCCCATGACCGCCACCGCGCGCCACCTCAGGACCATGGCGGCCTTGAAGCGCCGTCATCGCCCCCCATCTGGAATCATGCATGCCCCGTCCACCCGCCATGTCCGCGCACACTTTCGGCGACCCTGCCGCGATCCGCAGCGAACGCGCGGCCTCGGAACTACGCGCCGGACGCCCCGTATTGATGCAGGACCACAGCGGCCGTCTGCGTGCGGTCATGGCGCTGGACAGCAGCACCGAGCAGTCTTACCAACATTTCGCCCAGGCTGCGGCGCAACGGCACTACCTGTTCGTGACGCCCACCCGCGCGCAGGTGCTGGGCCTGCGCGCGCCGCAGGGCGCACGCGTCGCCCTGGCCGGGCAGTCCTACGAGGCCCTGGCGACGCTGGCCTACCTGCGTGACAGTCCGGCCCCCGCGCAGTGGCAACCGGGCGACGCCCTCGATGCCGGCGCCGCCGAGATCGCGCGGCTAGGCTTGCTGCTGCCAGCCATCGTCGGCGTCGAACTCGACCGTGACGACAGCGCATTCCAAGGCTGCCAGGCACTGCAACTGGCGGACCTGGAACACACCTGCGCCTTGGCCGCCACCGACCGTTACGAACTGGTCACCCGTACACAGGTACCGCTGCGCGACCTCGGCCCCGGCGAATTCGTCGTGTTTCGTGGCGGTGTGGCGCAACGCGACCAGGTCGCGATCGTGATCGGCCAACCCGACCTGACCGCACCGGTGCCCGTGCGAGTGCACTCGTCCTGCCTGACCGGCGACCTGTTCGGTTCGCTCAAATGCGATTGCGGTGATCAATTACGGCATGGCCTGGCCATGCTCAAGCAACTCGGTGGCGGCGTGCTGCTGTATCTGGACCAGGAAGGTCGCGGCACCGGCATCGCCACCAAAATGCGCGCCTACGGCTACCAGCACGACGGCCTGGACACCATCGACGCCGACGCGCAACTGGGCTTCGGCGCCGACGAACGCCGCTACGCCGGTGCGGTGGCGATGCTGCGCGGGCTAGGCATCGCGCGGGTGCGCCTGCTGACCAACAATCCCTCCAAGGCCGAACGTCTACGCGCGGCCGGTATCGAAGTCACCGAACGTCTTCCGATCACCGGCGCAATCACCGCCGAGAACGAAGGCTATCTACGCACCAAAGCCGCCCGCGCCGGTCATGCGCTGGACGTGGACGCGTTGCTGCGAACCGCCCGCTAATGTCGTATCAGGAAGATAGCGCTAATATAGAGTAGCTAACAAAACGACTGCGTCGCCGCCGGATGGGCGCGGGCAGTGATCGGAATCCTCATGTATCCCCTACACTGCGGTTCCTGCGCGCTGCCCGCGCCCACCAGACAGCGACTCGCGACGTTTTGTTTGCCGCTCTAAGGCGCGACAGTTTTTCAAGGATCGCGTCAACGGTTGCGATGCATGAAAATGATTTTGGCGGCGACACACCAGCGTCATCACTGCCAGCAATGCATTGCCCCGTCTTACGCTTTATCTTGCATTTACAGCACTCTTGTTCAACCCAAGAGTGTTGTAAATGTGGAACCGCGCAATACCGATATATTCGTGCAACGCGATGTCCGCGATTGTCAAATTGATCGATAGCGGGATGAACGATGGAATCGCGTTAATGTATTCGCTCCTAGCAGGCGTCGGCTGGATCCCGAAGCGCGCGAAATACTCAAGAGAACGACGCATGTGCACACCTGAGGTCACAAGCACTACTCGGTCAGGCCTGAGTACTTCCAGAAGCGCGGCAGAGTTCCGAGCGTTCTCCCAGGTATTGTTGCTGCGCTCATCAAGAATCAAGTCCTTTTCGCTTACACCCATCTGCACTAATGCGTCAGCATAGACCGCTGCCTCGGGACGCCCGTGCTTCTGCATGTCGCCACCGCTGAGCAGCACGCGGCAATCTGCTAAAGCCGCTTTGCATTCGCGATACAGTTCCAATCCTTTCACCAGGCGTCCATAAGCAAAGGATCCGACCTCCGGCGAGTCTGCACCAGCAATGCGCTCGGTTCCCATGCCAAGCACCAAGATTGCGTTTTTAGTCCCCCACTGAGGACGAGGAAGGATCCTATAGTCCGCCTGAATGTCATCCACCAATACTTGAGCCGCCGGGCCACATGCAGTTGCGATCAGCGCGGCGGCAGTTACCGACCACACAGCAAAGGCTGCTCTTGCCCAATTTTTTCTGAATAGCAGCACACCAACGAGAGTTCCTAACAGCATCAAGAATATTGTCATATAGTCTCCGTTAGAACCGTGGTGGCGTTTTGGGCTGTAAAACATCTCGATATAGTCGGACGCGTTGACCCGTGCAGCATCCTTCGTTTCGGTTGCAGCACCACGACGCTGGACTGCATACGACCGACGCCCGCCACGGCAAAATACTGCTGCCGGGACGTTGCTGCCCGCAGACGAGTCACAGGCCCTATCTCGGCAGTTTAGCCAGCGCCGGCTGCACTACTAGGCAGGTAAGCGGCGCAAGCCGCCCTCAGCGCCCCGCACCACGCCCCCAATAGCCGATGCGGCGACGGATCTTCAGTTTACGCCAGAAATTCCACGGTTTGCGCCGGGGATTGCGTCCGCCCTCGGCGACAAAGTCATCGATCGCCCGCAGCACGCGCTCGCTGGACAGGCCATCGCGGTACGGATGCAGGCCATCGGCGAATGCGCGTACTGCCGCCATCAATTCCGGTGGGCGCTGTAGCGCGCGGCGGATGGCAGGCTCGAACTGCGCCGGATCGTCGATGTCGATCAGTTGCGGGCCCGGACGCCGGTTTTTGAAGGTCACCACCGGCTTGTAGGTGAGCAAGAACTCATTGAGCGCGGACGAGGTATCCGAGCACATCATGTCCACCTGCGGGAACAGTTCCAAAATATTGTCGTTCTCGGCGAAGCGCAGAAACTCACTCTCCAGCGCGCGATAACGCGCGACCATCGCCGGGTCCATCTTCGGATGAAAGGTCACGATCCAGCGCCACTCGCCGCTGCGCGAGAGCCGCTCCACCTCGGCGTAGAGCAGACCGGCCGCACTCCACGACGGCGAGAACGTGGAGTGATACAGAATCACCGGCGGCTGCCGCACCGGGACAAGCTCGGCACCAATCTCGCGCATGAAGGGATCGAGCTTGGGAAAACCGGTTTCCTTGACCGCGAAATGGCCAAGCTTGCGCGCCAGCGCACCGAACGCCTGCGTGTCGCGCGGGCCAGTGGTGCAGTACAGATCGAAAAACCCGCGAACGTAAATATGCCGTGGCTTGCCCGCGTCGAAACCATGAAAGGTCTCGACTTTCACTCCCGGGAAGAAATGCGGCACCGCATTACTGGAGGTGATCACCGCATACGGATTCCACGCCAGTACCTGCTCCACCGTCGCCAGATGACGCTCGTCGGCACTCAAATCTTCGGCGCCGGGGCCATCGAAGAACCACGCCGCCTGATCGCCGCGCGCGCGGATTGCCGCCTGCAATGGGCGCAGGATCGCCAGCGCGTAGCGTTCGGATCCATACAGCAGATAATGCTTGCTCATCAGTGCTCCAGATCGTGCCGTTGCAGTTGCGTCCGCGCCTGTTCCACCGAGTCCGGGTTGTACTGCATCTCGTAGTAACGCATGCGCTTGTAGAGCGCATAGCTGGCTGCGGTCTGCGCAACGACGAAGCCTCGCCAGCCATCCAGACACGCCCGGCGCAGCAGATAATCCTTCAAGAACGCGCCGACAAACACGAACGGGCTTTGCCACATTCTCACCGGCTTGCGTTTGTCGCGCCAGCCAAGCGCCTTCAATTCAGCGTAGCGCAGCACCTTGAGCTGCTTATGCACCAAGGTCGGGTTATGCAGATGATGGAACGGTGGCGCAAATTCGGCGCTGGCGCCATCGAAGCGCAGCGACTCATGCACGCGCGCATCGCTCCAGCACGCCCGCCCACGGTGGTACAGACGCGCCAGACGCTCGCCGACCATCGGTTTGTACCAGCGCATCGGCGCGCCCATGTACCAGGTGCTGCGCCGCAGCCACACCGCATCCACGCGATTGTCGCGCAACAGCGACGGTAGCCGCGCCAGGCATTCGACACGCAGGGCATCGGACAGAAACTCATCGGCATCCAGCACTAGGATCCAATCGTATGCGGCCTGCGTGGAGGCGAAATTACGCTGCGGGCCGAAGCCCAACCATGCTTGCTCGACCACGCGTGCGCCGTGCGCACGGGCGATGGCGACGGTGTCATCGGTACTGCCGCAGTCCACCACCAGCTTGTCGCCAGCGAACGGCACGCTGTCCAGGCAGCGCGCGATGTTGGCGGCTTCGTTGTAAGTCATCACCACCAGGCTAAGCGGCAAGGTGGTCACGCCGGGGTCGGCCATGGCACGCGGTATCCGGAAAGTGCGATGCGGACGACAAGCGATGCCAGGCGCCACACCGCGAGATGCGGGATGGCAGTCTAACGGCTTCGCGCCGCGCCTTCAGCGGTCGCGCCCGAGGCATCGGCGGCCTCGCGCGCCGCCAAGCCGATCAACACACCGACCAACGCGACGTAAAACCCGGTCGTCACCTGGTGCGCAAACATCGACTGGGTCATGCCACACAACACATAAGCCACAACCACCATGATCCCCGCCGCCGCAGGGCCATGGAACTCGCGCTGCGGACGCCGTCGGTATAGGCGCACCAGCAGCCACATCGGCACGCCATAGATCATCAGGATCAACACTGTGCCGGGGATGCCCAGGGTCGCACTCCACTCGGCCAGATCGTTGTGTGCGTGCCCCAGATGGCAGCGCTCCACCCAGGTAGCACGCCGGCAGTCCGGCAGGCGCAACATGGCCGTATCGAAACGACCCACGCCAACACCGAGCAATGGGTGCTCGATGAAAGTCGCCGCTGCCACCTGCAAGCGCTCGATGCGCGCACCCGCCGAGGAATCGCTATCGCCTTGCTCGTAGCGTTGCACGTCGCGATGCAATTCGCTCAGGCGGGTCTGACGGGTCAGCGCGGGGACGCTCAAGACCACAATCGCCGCCAGCGCGGCGAGCGCGGCCAGCATCAACAGCCGGATTACGCCACTGCGCCAACTCGTGCCGCACAGCGCGGTGACCAGCAGCAGCAGCAGCACGCCCAGCCACACGCCGCGACTACCGCTGAGCAGGATGGTCGCACCACCGGCCACGATGGCGATGATCGTCCACGGCCAGTAACCGCGCGGACGGCAGAATACCGCCAACACCATCAGCGCCAGCACCACATCGGCCAGCACGATGGCGTTGCTCCAGCCCTCGGCGCGCGGCTGGCCCTGCAGCACCTGCACGCTGGCCAGCAGCAGTGCACCGAAGATGCCGAGCAACGCCCCCCACCACAACAGTCGCTGCGGCGGGCGCAACGCGTACACCCACAGTGCTGTCCACGGCAACACCAGAAAGCGGGTGCGGTTATCCATTTCCTTCAGCGGCTGCCCGAAGTGAAGCACCGAGTACAGCGACACCCCGATCACCAACACAGCCAGGATCCATAGCCAGCGCAACGAGGGCTGCAATGGCCGCACCGCCTGCCCCAGGCAAGGCAGCGCCAGCAGGCTGGTGATCAGCAGCAACAGACCGAACGGCAGCAGCCCGCTGCGCAGGCTCACCACCAGCGCCGGCAGGCACAACAACGCCAGGGCTGCTCCACGTTCAGCAAGTGCCTGGCGAAAGGGAGCGAAAACGGTATGGCGGGGCACGCTGGATCGAGGCATCGAAAGGACAGCTAGAAGAAGTTCAGGATCCAGGATGATCCAAGTCGGAAACCCAACCCGACCTGACCTGTTCAAGGTCGTCATCACTGCGGCTTGGCGGATCAGGCGGCAAAACCTCACCGAGCAAATCGGCCACGGCGGCATGCAGACATTCGCCAAACTCGCGTCGACGCAATTCGAAGAATCCGCGCGCCGCCGTGCCAAGGGCATCGCATTGCATCGGCGACAGCGCCAGGGCCTGCGCGACTGCGCGTTCGATACCAGCGACGTCGATGCGATAGCGCACACCGAGGTTGTCAACGCCCTCACCGACCGGATCGACCAGTAGTCCACGCTCGGCAGTCACCAATTCGTTCATCGGCGCGCCATTGGTGGTAATCACCACCGCGCCGACGCTCATCGCCTCCATGATGTAGTGACCGAAGCCCTCGACCTCGGACGGACACAGGTGGAAACGGTGCGCGTTCTGCAGGCGGCGCAATTCACCCTGATCCAGATAACCCGTCAGATAATCGATGTTTTCGGCCTGGATGGAATGCGGCCGCTTCGCGCTCTGCACCACCGTCAGCCGCGGCCACTCCGGATGCTGCGCCCAGGCCTGCAACAATAACGCGGTGCCCTTGGCCGTACTGCGCCCTGCCACATGCAAGCAGGCGCGCTCGCGCGGCACCTCCGGGCAGTAGCAGTCGTCGCTGCAGAAACCGATGAAGGCGGTCGCCGGCCCCATCGTAGCGAAGCGCTGCTCGGCCTGGCGGGTCTTGCACAGCACCTGTTTGAAGCGAGGCAGCCAGCGCAGCCACTTGGTGAGGAACCATTCCGGATTGGGCACCAACGCGTTGCAGCGGCCACTAACCAAGCAGCGCGGATACACACGCTCGAGGAAGATCTGCAGATCGGCGCGGCCGCACAGCAAGCTGTGCAAGCACAGACGCAGTTCGCGCAACCGATTGGACAGGCGCACGGTGCCGAACCCCAGCACCTCGACCCGATAGCGACCACTGCTGCGTAAAGTTTCGGCGACCAACTGCAGATCGCGACTCAATCCGCTTCCGTTATCACGGCTGATGACGCGGATCAGGCGCGGCCGCATGCACCGCCTCCCTGCCGCGCAGCGCACGCGCCGCCACCGACTCCGCGGCACCAGCAAGGAGTGTGAGCACAGCTCATTCGAAACGGTCCTTTTCCTGCTCGCGCAGGCGATCACGGTCATCGTCGTTGACCTGGCACGGACCATGCACCGCAGCGACCGGAACCAACCACCACATCCGCCGATTGGACGCACCGACCAAAGTACTAGCGCGACGCTCGATACAACGCAGCATCGCCGTGTCCTGGACCAGCAGCCAGCGCCGTTGCGGTGCCTGCGCCTGCCAAGCGATGCCACGACGCAATTGCTCGTCCCATGGCACAACAAAGCCAAAGGTAACAGCAGGCCGGTCGGCCATCAGCAGGTTCTGCTCCTTCCATGCGACCAAACCAAGCTCGGCATTCGGACCGATCCGGCGCCCGACCGCGTCCATCACCCCACGCGCAGAACTGGACACGTTGATCAGCGGATAGACCAGCAACCCAGCCAGCATCCAGACCAGGGTCAGCAGCGACACCATCGCCAGTTCGGGACGCCGCCGCGCAAAGACCATCAGGCTAATCACGCCCCACAACCCGATCACCAACAGCGTCCAGCCCAGGAACTGCACAGCGGCCAAATCGATACCGCGCTCCTCCATCATTCGCGCGCGGAAGCCATGATGGAACAGGATCGCCACACCGACGCCGCCGATGACCAACGTCAGCAACGCCGTAAAAGCGCGCAACACATGCTTGATCCCGGTCTTGCGTAACAACCCGGGGAGCAGCGGCGCCATCGCCAGGCACAGCATCGGCAACGCCGGCAGAACGTAGACATCGCGCTTACCGCTGGGGATCGAGAAGAACAGCACGATCAGCCCCCACCACACCAGTGGCAACAGGTAACGCGGATCGCGCCGACGCAGGCGCCGTGCCCAGGCCGGGATCGCCCAAGGCAAGGCCAGCAGCACCGGCAACCACATGCTGGGCATCACCCCGAAAAAGTACAGCGGCCCATGCGCATGGTCCCAGGACTTGGCATAGCGCCCGGCGGTCTGCCGGAACAGGATGTCGTTGAGATAGGCGCGGTATTCCGGCGCGTGCGCCGACAACGCGGTCGTCACCATCGGCACCAGCCAGAGCGACACCGCCACCAGAAACGCCAATGGCCCCAACCAGAAGCGCCGATCACGCACACCGACGAGGCAACCGCGCCAGTGCGCCAGCGAGGCCGCTGCGGCCGGCAGCACCATCAGCAACGCCAGCGCGCCCACGCCCTTGGTGATCGTACCCAGGCCCGCAGCGAACCACCCTAACGCCCACAGCCGCCAATCCGGGCCGCGCAATAGGTGGCGCAGCAGCGCGTAGTTGGCCAGGGTGATGTAGAACACCACCAATGGATCGATTTGCGCCCTCTTCGCCTGGTAGGTGAATTGAAGGGCGAACAACAACGCGTAGGCCGCGTACATTCCGACCCGACGCGTCCACAGGCGCCGGCCCAGATCGTAGACGCAGGCCAGCGTGCCCAATCCCGCCAGCAACGACGGCAGTAGAAACGCCACCCGCCAGTTTCCCAGCAACGTGTAGACGCTGGCTTGCAACCACATCAGCATCGGCGGCTTGTCCGAGTACAACTCGGTCCCGCGACGCGGGAACAACCAATCGCCACTTTCCACCATCTGCTTGGCGACCAAGGCGAAGCGCGGCTCGTCCGCCGGATGCGGATCGCGCAGACCAAGGCCGGCCCCGAGCACCAGCAAGGCCAGCACAGCCAGTAACCAGAACTCTCGGGACGCGCGGGTCTTCAGCATGGGGCGCGATGATACCGGGGCCGGTTCATGCCGTCTTGCGCAAACGTGCGTAGAAGAACCCATCGGCGCCCTCCTCGCCAGGCAGACGCTGGCGGCCGCCACCACTGGGATGCCCGCAAGCCGCGCCCGGATCCTCCAGCACCGCGTCCGCGTGCCGCGCCAACATCGCCTGCAACTGCCGCGCATTCTCATCCTGCAGCAGCGAACAGGTGGCATAGACCAGCACTCCACCCGGCCGCAGCACCTGCCAGCCGGCATCCAGCAGGCGCGCCTGCAGCGCTTGCAACGCGATCAGGTCCTCGCGTCGCCGGTGCAACAGCACGTCCGGCTGACGACGCACGATGCCGGTGGCCGAGCACGGCGCATCAAGCAGCACCGCGTCGAACGGCACCCCATCCCACCATGTCTGCGGCTGCGCCGTGTCGGCGGCCTGCAGCCGAGCCTGCGTCCCGCTCCCGATACGCTCGAATGTCTCGCGCACGCGCTGCAGACGCCTGGCGTCCACGTCCAACGCGGTCAGGCACAGCGTCGGATCGCGTTCGAGCAAATGCGCGGATTTGCCGCCAGGCGCAGCGCAGGCGTCGAGCACGCGCGCACCCGGTGCAGGCGCCAGCACATCGGCGACCTGTTGCGCGGAGGCATCCTGTACCGAGACCCAGCCGTCGGCGAAACCAGGCAGGGCGCTCACTGCCACCGGCACATGCAGACAGATCGCATCGGCGAGTGTCGGCGCGGCCTGCGCCGCGATGCCGGCATCGGCCAACGCCTGCAGGTAGGCCGCGCGCGTGCCGCGCTGGCGGTTGACCCGCAGCCATAGCGGCGCAGGTTGCTGGCTGGCGACAAAGATCGCCTCGGCGTGTTCAGGCCAGTCGGCGCACAGCGCATCACGCAACCACAGCGGCCAACCGGCATCGGCGGCAACCACCGGCAACCCGTCGCGCAATGCGCGCCGCAGCAACGCATTGACCAACCCGGCCTGACGCGGACGCTCCAGCGCACGCGTCGCCTCGACCGTCGCCGACAGCGCGGCATGCGGCGCCAACCCCAGCACGTCGAGCTGGGCGAAGCCAGCCAGCAGCAAGGCGCGCAATTCGGCATCGCGTTGCGGCAACTGCTTCTGCAGCCACAACCGCAGCGCCGCCTCGTAGGCAGGACGCCGGCGCAACACGGCGAAGCAGATCGCCTCCACCAACGCGCGGTCCCGCGCATCGGGCAACCCCGGCAGCGCAGCGGCAAGTTCGGCCTTCAACGAGCGACCGCGATCCATCACCGCCACCAACACCCGGGCAGCGATAACGCGTGGCGCCACGCCAGGCGGCAATGGGAGAGATGACGTCACGCTCATCGCAGCACTCGCCCCTTCAGACCGATGCCTGCAGATCGCGCCGCGCGTTGAGATAGTCGGCTGCGGTAATCGTCTTACCTCCCTCGCGCTGCAGTAAACGCAGGCGCAACGCCCCCTGACCACACGCGATGTCGATGCCCTGCTTGGACGCGGTCAGTAAGGTGCCAGGCTGCTGCTTATGCGCCAGATCGAGGGCGATTGCACCGTGTATTCGCACCCGCTCGCCAGCCAGCACAACTTCAGCGACCGGCCACGGAGTGAAGGCACGCACCTGCCGCGCCAGATGCGCTGCCGATTGCTGCCAATCCAACCGCGCCTGCGCCTTGTCCAGCTTGTGCGCGTAGGTGACACCCGTCTTTGGCTGCGGCTGCGCCACCGGGCGCAATCCCGCACGCAGCAGTCCCAGACCATCGGACAACACCTGCGCACCGAGTACAGCCAGGCGATCATGCAATTGCCCGCCGGTCTCGGCCTCGTCGATCGGAGTGCGCTGCGAGAGCAGCACCGGACCGGTGTCCAGGCTGACGTCCATCTGCATCAGACACACCCCGGTCTCGGCATCCCCGGCCTCGATCGCGCGCTGGATCGGCGCGGCGCCACGCCAACGCGGGAGTAGCGAGGCATGCACATTCCAGCAACCGTGAGTCGGAATGGCCAACACCGCCTTGGGCAGGATCAGGCCATAGGCGACCACCACGATCAGGTCTGGTTGCAGCGCGCGCAGAGCCTGCAGCGACTCCGGCGCACGCAGGGTCTTCGGTTGCAACACCGGAATACCGCGTGCCACCGCTTCCAACTTGACCGGCGAGGGGGTCACACCACGACCACGACCAGCAGGCCGGTCGGGCTGGGTGTAGACCGCGACGACCTCATGGCGCTGCGCAGCCGCACGCAACGACGGCACGGCGAAATCCGGCGTACCGGCAAAGACGATTCTCATTGGCGAAGGATGTCGGAAAAGGAAAAGAGAAATGCGCCAGGGCAGGCCGCGACCAACCCAACAGCGGCGCTACCGCGCCCACACCAGGCAGGTCACTGCCAAGCTCTCAGGCCACGTGCTTGCGTGCCTTCGCCAGCTTCTTGCGCACCATTTCCCGCTTGAGCGGGGACAGGTAGTCGACAAACAACTTACCGTCGAGGTGATCCATCTCGTGCTGCACGCACACTGCCAGCAGGCCGTCGGTGGTCAACTCCTGCGGCTGGCCCTGACGGTCGAGGTAGCGCACGGTGATGGACTCGGAGCGGGTCACATCGGCGTAGATCCCAGGCACCGACAAACAGCCCTCTTGGTGCACCTGCTCGCCTTCGCGCTGCACGATCTGCGGATTGACGAACACCTGCGGATCATTTTTCTCCTCGCTCACATCGATCACCATGAAGCGCTTGTGCACGTCCACCTGGCTGGCCGCCAGGCCGATACCGGGCGCGTCGTACATGGTGTCGAACATGTCGTCGAGCAAATGTTGGAAGGCCACACTGGTGATTTGGGCAGGATCGACGGGCTCGGCCTTGGTACGCAGGCGCGAATCTGGAAACTCGAGAATAGGAAGCAGGGCCATAGCGGTACCCAAGATGGGGGCGCCGGACAATTCGGCAAGACCTCGCAGATTCTACCCGTTTCTGAGCTGGGCGCTTGCGCCGCGCCCATGGTTCTGGACTATAGTGCGCCAACCTGTTGGGGAATCAGGCTCCGTCCTTATGTTAAATCGACTCCGTACGGTCGTCGCCGTCGCGATGTTCACCGTGGCGATCTACGCCGCTTCCGCGAGCATCGCCGCCGAGCATCCAGATACCTATGTGGTGCGCAAAGGCGACACCCTTTGGGACATTGCCGGGCGCTTCCTCGGCAAACCCTGGTTGTGGCCGGAAATCTGGCAGGCCAACCCCCAGGTACGCAATCCGCATCTGATCTACCCCGGCGACGTCCTCAGCCTGGCTTATCTGGATCGGGTCGCCCACGCCGAGATCAAACCAGGGCCACGCCAGGAGGCACCGATCGATGCGATCCCACTCTCCCAGGTCGAACCGTTCCTGAAGAATCTGCGCGTGGTCGACCGCATCGACGGCCTGCCCTATGTGGTCGGCCTTGAAGACAACCGCATGCGCGCCACCACCGGACAACTGGTCTACGCCGTCGGGCTGGGGACGTCCCAGGTCGGACAGCGCTATGCCATCGTGCGCCCGACCGTGCGCTACGTCCTGCCCAAGCTCAGCGACGACCTCGACAGCACAGGCCGCAGCATCCCGGGCAGCGGCAACCTCTGGCAGAACTTCGTGCCACCGGACAAGCGCCGTGAATCACTGGGCTACGAACTGGCCCAGGTCAACATTGGCACTGTCACGCGCGCGTCAGGCAACGACAACCAGGCCACCACCCTGTTGCTGCAGGACAGCGCGCGCGAAGTGCGCGCCGGCGACCGTTTGATCGCGGTCGAGGCACACCCATACGATCTGCAATTCGTACCGCATCCAGCATCCGAGCAGGCACTGGCGGCCGGAATTCGCGTGCTGGCGGTGGCTGACGCGTTCAGCGCAGCCGGCCCACGCGATGTAATCGCCCTATCCGGCGGCCGTCGCGAGGGCATCGACAACGGCAGTGTGGTCTCGCTGTGGCGTCATGGCACGCGAGTCAACGACCGCCTGGCTCGCCCCAACACCTCGCGCGCCAACGACGGATTCACCGGTGGCAGCGGCAGCGTGGCGCTGCCGGACGAATACGCCGCCCATGCCATGGTGTTCCGCACCTTCGACAAGGTCAGCTATGCGCTGGTGATGGACGGCATCAAACCCACTCGCATCGGCTACGACGCCAAGCATCCGGACGCACACTGACCCGCGCACGCGGGGTAGTCCTACGATAGAAACAGGCTGCGCCCAAGGGCGCCGCCCGTCTTTGCGGCCTAGTCTGGGTGCATGTCCCATCCACCCCAATCTCCACACCCGGACGAAGACGATGCCGCATTGCTGGCACTCTCGCTGGCCGGCGGCGCCTGCGCCCCACGCCGACATCTGCTACAGCACCACGGCAGTCCTGCAGCCGCCCTGGATGCGGGACCCATCGCCTGGCGCGCTGCCGGCCTAGAACCCGCACAGATCGCGGCGCTGCGCCAGCCCGATCAAGACGCACTCGATACCGCACAACGTTGGCTGGCCGAGCCACGCCGACACCTGCTCGGCTGCCACGACCCGGATTACCCGGCACTGCTGCTGCGCGCACCGAACCCACCATTAGCGCTGTACGTGGACGGTGATCCCTCCGTCATGTGGCACCCGGCGGTGGCTATCGTTGGCAGCCGCGCTCCCAGCGCAGGCGGGCGCGACAATGCCGCATGCTTCGCCCTAGCGCTAGCGACAGCCGGAATCGCGGTGACAAGCGGCATGGCCGCCGGAATCGATGCCGCCGCACACACCGCCGTACTATCGCACCAGGGCGGCCTCACCCTCGCCGTGGTCGGCACCGGCCCTGATCTAGCCTACCCGCGCCAAAACGCGGAACTGCGCGAGCGCATTGCGGCACATGGCGCGGTGATCAGCGAATATCCACCAGGCACACCGCCAAGAGCCGGCCACTTCCCGGCCCGCAACCGCATCATCGCCGGGCTGAGCCTGGCAACCGTCGTCATCGAGGCCGCCACACGCTCGGGCGCGCTGATCACCGCGCGCTTGTCCAGCGAAGCCGGGCGCGAGGTCTTCGCACTTCCCGGCTCGATCCACAACCCCCTGGCACGCGGCTGCCATCGCCTGATTCGCGATGGCGCCGGGCTGGTGGAAAGCGCCGAGGAGGTCCTGACCGGTATCGCGCCATTAGCCGCCGAACTGGCAGCCGCCTTGCGCGGACGCCTGTCCACCCCCATCCAAGGAAATGGCAGCGACCACCATGCCGCACCAGACTTCCCCGACCCCGACTACCAGCGCTTGTGGCAGGCGTTGGGACACGACCCCATCTGTATGGATTCCCTGATCATACGCAGCGGATTGACGGCTGCAGCGGTGTCCTCCATGCTGCTGACCATGGAACTGGATGGCTACGTGGCGGTTGAACGCGGTCGTTACACCCGCAAAACCTAGTTTCTTCACCTCCACAGCGTCTGCCGACGCAGGCCGAGGGGCAATGAAAGAGAGCATTCTGGATGTATTGTTGTACCTGTTCGAACACTATTTCAGCGAAGACGCGGACCCGGTTCGTGATCGCGACTCCCTCCAGAATGGCCTGATCCAGGCAGGTTTCAGCCCCACCGAAATCAGCAAGGCGTTCGACTGGCTCGATGCCCTGGCAGATCAGCGCCCGGCGGTGGCGCAACCGCGCATCGACGGCCCGATCCGGCTCTATCACGGACCGGAGCTGGATAAGCTGGATGTGGAATGCCGCGGTTTTCTGCTGTTCCTGGAACAACACGGCATCCTGGACAGCGATCAGCGCGAGTTGGTGCTGGACCGCGCCATGGCACTGGACCAGGACGAACTGGATCTGGACGACCTGAAATGGGTGGTGCTGATGGTTCTGTTCAACCAGCCCGGCGCCGAGGCGGCCTACGCATGGATGGAGACGCAGATGTTCGTCGACGAACCCGAGCCACTGCACTGAGACACTAGACGGCGATTGCACGGATGCACACAAAAGACGCCAACATTCTCTGGCATTACATAGACGCAGCACGCGAGCGGCACGGCCCGCTGAGTGCACAAACGCTGCGCACACGGCTGGACGAAGGCTTACTAACTCGCGACAACTTGGTCTGGCGCGAGGGCATGATCTGGTGGCAGCCACTGCATACCGTCGCTTTAGAACTTGAGCTACGCCTCCCGGCGACACCACCACCATTGCCGCCGCTGGATGCACGCGCATCCAGCCCAAAGACGAAGGCACCTGCACGGCACCGTGGTTTGCCCGGTTGCGCTATCGCCGCCATCGTCGCAGTCGGTGCGGGCGTCGCACTGATACCGGTACTGGCCATTCTCGCCGCCATCGCCATCCCGCTTTATCAAAGCTATCTGGCGCGCTCACAGGTCACCCTGGCACTCGGCAGCCTGACACCACTACAGACCGAAATCGCCAAGTTCGCTACACAACATCCGCGTTGCGCAACGAATAACGATATTGATTTCGGCATGTCACAACACGACACCATGCCCTTGATCGGCCAGGTCCGCATCGGCCGCCTCGACAACGGCCACTGCGGCCTGGAAGCCACACTGCGCACACCCAACCACAGCAGGCTCGATGGCAAAGCACTGTGGCTGGACTACGATGCGCGAAGCTCCACGTGGCACTGCAGCTCCAGCCGCATCCAGCCCAAAGACGAAGGCACCTGCACGGCACCGTGGTTTGCCCGGTTGCGCTATCGCCGCCATCGTCGCAGTCGGTGCGGGCGTCGCACTGATACCGGTACTGGCCATTCTCGCCGCCATCGCCATCCCGCTTTATCAAAGCTATCTGGCGCGCTCACAGGTCACCCTGGCACTCGGCAGCCTGACACCACTACAGACCGAAATCGCCAAGTTCGCTACACAACATCCGCGTTGCGCAACGAATAACGATATTGATTTCGGCATGTCACAACACGACACCATGCCCTTGATCGGCCAGGTCCGCATCGGCCGCCTCGACAACGGCCACTGCGGCCTGGAAGCCACACTGCGCACACCCAACCACAGCAGGCTCGATGGCAAAGCACTGTGGCTGGACTACGATGCGCGAAGCTCCACGTGGCACTGCAGCTCCAGCCTAAACCAACACGACCTGCCTGCTCATTGCCAAGGCGTCAGCCTAAACCACCGTGAGCTGCCTACTCAGTGCCACGGCCAGTGAACAGCGCACTTTTTTCGACAACAATCCGGGGATGCACATGCGTGAGTGGTACTACGCCGATGCGGCGCAGCAGCAACATGGACCGATGCCAGCCACCGACTTGCAACAGTGCTTCCAGCGCGGCGAGATCAACCTGTCCACTCTGGTTTGGCGGGATGGCCTCAGCGCGTGGCGCAAGCTGGCCGAGTGCGCCGACGAGCTCGACCTGACTCAGCCACCAGCGCACACGATGGCAGACACGCCGCCAACGGCTCCGCAGTCAGACCAGACGCTACCCGATGCCTGGAAAGTAGCCAGACCTGTTGGGGCGCAATCCACTGCGGCCAGCGCATGGTCAGACAGTGACTCGTGCGGCGAGGTGGTGCAAGCCGGCTTTTGGAAGCGCGTCGCCGCCCATCTGATCGACGGCGCGCTGGTCAGCACCGTCGCCAATGGGATCCAGTTTGTGATCATGCTCGCCTTCTTTGGCGCTCACGGCTTCCGCAATCCTCCTAATCCTTCGACCGCCACCGGCATCACCATGCTGCTGGCGATATACCTACTGCAACTGACAATCTTGGCGCTCTATTACGGCCTGTGCCACAGCTCCACCAAGCAGGCAACGCTGGGCAAGATGGTAATCGGCATCAAGGTGGTCCGCGGCGATGGCAGCCGCATCAGCTTTGCCCGGGCCATCGGTCGCTACTTCGGCTTCATGCTGAGCGGCATGACTATCGGCCTCGGCTTCCTGATGGCCGCCTTCACCGAGCGCAAGCAGGCCCTGCATGACATGCTCTGCGATACCCTGGTCGTGGACAAATGGGCCTACACCGACCATCCAGAGCGGCAGCAACGCAAGCTCGGCACGGCCACTGTGGTGACCCTGACGCTGTTCGGCATCCTGATATCGGCGTTGGCACTGCTGATAGCGCTGTTGTTGATCAGCCTAGCCGCCCAGGGCAAATTGCACTGAGCGCTCTGCGCTGTGACAACAACGCCAACAAAACGGGGCACCCGACCGCATGGCGCAACCGTCCCAGCTTGACAGCAGACGCCAGACATGAGCACTAATAAATAAGCAACTTAGCTGAACGCTCGGGATATCTGCCCCGGGTAAAGGCATCCATGCGACACCGCAGCGCTTCACTAACCGGAGCAATTGCGCCACCCTACCGCCCCGGGGCATCCACCGCCCCCGTCCATCGAAGCCCGACGCCCCATGTCCAAACACCTGCTCATCGTCGAATCGCCCGCCAAGGCAAAGACGATCAACAAATACCTCGGCAAGGATTTCCATGTCCTGGCCTCGTATGGGCACGTGCGCGACCTGATTCCAAAAGAAGGCGCGGTCGATCCGGACGACGGCTTTGCGATGCGCTACGCGCTGATCGACAAGAACGAGAAACACGTCGACGCCATTGCCAAGGCCGCAAAGGCGGCCGACGACATCTATCTGGCAACCGACCCGGACCGCGAGGGCGAGGCGATCAGTTGGCACATCGCCGAAATTCTGCAAGAGCGCGGCCTGCTCAAGGGCAAGCCGCTGCATCGCGTGGTGTTCACCGAGATCACCCCACGCGCGATCAAGGAAGCCATGGCGCATCCGCGGCAGATCGCCGGCGACCTGGTCGATGCGCAACAAGCGCGGCGCGCACTGGATTACCTGGTCGGCTTCAACCTCTCGCCGGTGCTGTGGCGCAAAGTGCAGCGCGGCCTGTCCGCCGGTCGTGTGCAGTCGCCAGCGTTGCGCATGATCGTCGAGCGCGAGGAGGAAATCGAAGCCTTCGTCGCGCGTGAGTACTGGAGCATCGGCGCAGAATGCGCGCATCCGTCGCAGCCGTTCGCCGCCAAACTGGTCAAGCTCGACGGGCAGAAATTCGAACAATTCACCATCACCGACGGCACCACCGCCGAAGACGCGCGGATGCGTCTGCAGAAGGCCGCACAAGGCGCGCTGCACGTCACCGACGTGACCAGCAAGGAACGCAAGCGCCGTCCGGCGCCACCGTTCACCACCTCCACCTTGCAGCAGGAAGCCTCGCGCAAGCTCGGTTTCACCACCAGCCGCACCATGCGCGTGGCGCAGAAACTGTACGAAGGTGTGACCGTCGGCGACGAGGGCACCGTCGGCCTGATCAGCTACATGCGTACCGACTCGGTGAACCTGTCGCAGGACGCGCTGGTGGAAATCCGCGACGTGATCGCACGCGACTTCGGCACCAGCGCATTACCGGACAAGCCCAACACTTACCAGACCAAGTCCAAGAACGCGCAAGAAGCACACGAGGCGATCCGCCCGACCAGCGCACTGCGCACGCCAGCGCAGATGGCCAAGTACCTGGACGACGATGGCCGCCGCCTGTACGAACTGATCTGGAAACGCGCCGTGGCCTGCCAGATGGTGCCAGCGACGATGAACACCGTCACCGTGGAACTGGCTGCCGGCAGCGAGCATAGCTTCCGTGCCAGCGGCACCACGGTGATCGACCCGGGCTTCCTGGCGGTGTACGAGGAAGGCAAGGACCAGAAGGCTGCCGAGGACGAGGACGAAGGCCGTAAACTGCCGGCGATGAAGCCCGGCGACCGCATCCCGCTGGACCGTATTCACGCCGACCAGCACTTCACCGAGCCACCGCCGCGCTACTCCGAAGCCTCGCTGGTCAAGACGCTGGAGGAATACGGCATCGGCCGGCCCTCGACCTACGCCTCGATCATCCAGACCCTGACGTTCCGCAAGTACGTGGAACTGGACGCGCGCCGCTTCCGCCCGACCGACGTCGGCCGTGCGGTGAGCAAGTTCCTGTCCGGCCACTTCACCCGCTATGTCGACTACGACTTCACCGCCAAGCTCGAGGACGACCTGGACGCGGTGTCGCGCGGCGAAGAAGAATGGCGGCCGTTGATGGAGAAGTTCTGGGGTCCGTTCAAGGAACTGGTCGAGGAGAAAAAGGAATCGGTGGACCGCTCCGAGGCCACCGGCGCGCGCGAGCTCGGCACCGACCCCAAGACCGGCAAACCGGTCAGCGTGCGTCTGGGCCGGTTCGGGCCGTATGCGGCGATCGGCAGCACCGCCGAGGATGCCGAGGACAAGCCCAAGTTCGCCTCGCTGCGTCCGGGCCAGAGCATGCACACGATCACCCTGGAGGAGGCATTGGAGCTGTTCCTGATGCCGCGCCAGCTCGGCCAGGACAAGGGCGAGGACGTCAGTGTCGGTATCGGCCGCTTCGGCCCGTTCGCCAAGCGTGGCAGCGTCTACGCCTCGTTGAAAAAAGAAGACGACCCCTACACCATCGATCTGGCGCGCGCCGTCTTCCTGATCGAGGAGAAGGAAGAAATCGCGCGCAACCGCATCATCAAGCAATTCCCCGACAGCGATATTCAGGTGCTCAACGGCCGTTTCGGCCCGTACATCAGCGATGGCAAGCTCAACGGCAAGATCCCCAAGGACCGCGAACCCTCCAGTCTGACCCTGGACGAGGTACAGAAGCTGCTTGAGGAGACGGGTAAGCCCGTGCGCCGCGGATTCGGCGCCAAGAAGGTCGCTGCCAAGAAGGAAGCCGCACCGAAGAAGAGCCCGGCCAAGAAGACCGTCGCCGATACACCAGCCAAGCCAGCCGCGAAGAAGGCGGCCAAGAAAGCGACGAAGAAAACCGTCAAGAAAGCAGCGAAAAAAGTAGCCAAGAAGACCGTCGCCAAAGTCGCCAAAAAAGAGGCTTGATTCCACCGCCAGGGCTTCGGCACGCGCGCCATGAGGCATGCTGATGCGTTACGGCACGATGTCGGCCACGAGACCCACTCGCGCCGCAGACGCGCGCATTGTTCGAACACCAGCACGTACCGCATGATGCACACATGACCGATCTGTCGCTGAGCCAAGCCATCACCGTCCTGCGCCAGGGCGGCGTTATTGCCTATCCCACCGAAGCCGTCTGGGGCCTGGGCTGCGATCCATACGACGCGGCGGCGGTGAACCGCCTGCTGCGGATCAAGCAGCGCCCAGTGGAAAAGGGCCTGATCGTGGTCGGTGCCGAACTCGATGCGCTGCGTCCACTGCTCGACCTGTCGGCGCTGCCGCCCGAGCGGCTCGCTACGGTATTGGCCACTTGGCCAGGCCCACATACCTGGATCCTTCCCGCCGCCGCACAGGCCCCGCCCTGGATCACCGGCACGCACAACGGCATCGCCGTGCGCATCAGCGCACATCCACTGGTGGCCGAACTGTGCCGCAACTGGGCAGGTGGTCTGGTTTCCACCAGTGCCAACCGCGGCGGCGAACCACCGGCACGGCAACGCGAGGAACTGGATCCGCGGTTGCTGGCCGAACTCGACGGCGTGATCCACGGCGAAACGGGTGGCCTGGCCCAACCGACCCCGATCCGCGACGCGATCAGCGGCGAGATTCTGCGGGCTTGAGACCATTTGCCCTGGTCGCATCCTGACCGCATCCATCGGATGCGATGGCGCATCCGCTCTTTCCCCGGCCGAAGAAGGCGCGCAAGATGCGCTCATGTCCACCCTGACACGCTTGCTGCTGTTGCTGAGCCTGTTGCCCTCGACCGGCAACGCCTGGGCGCAGAGCGTGCGCAGCAACAGCAGCGATGGCGACGTGCGTATCTACCGCTGCATCACCACCTCCGGCACGACCAGCCTACAGAGCATTCCGTGCGAAAGCGGGCGCCAGCAACAGGTGATGGACATGCAGCGACCGCGCGATCCGCTGACACGCCCGACCACAACGCTCAGCACCGATCCAGCGCGTGACGCAGCGGCACCAGCGCCGCTACCGCAGCGCGAGATCCGCATCGTCAGCGTGCAACCGCCACAACCGATGTACGAGTGCGTCACCAGCGAAGGCGAGCGCTATACCAGCGACGACAATGCCGGCAATCCGCGCTGGATCCCGCTGTGGGCATTCGGCTACGCGGACAGCCAGGACGGACGGCGGCGCGGACGCGGCCCGGACGAGCGCCCACCACCCGGACCACCCGGACCGCCTCCACCCGGCGCCTCGCGCCCATCTGGACCGCCTCCACCACCGCATGTGGTCTATCCAGGCGCTGGCGTGATCGTACCGGCTGGCAGCACCCTGGTTCGCGACACCTGCACCGCGCTGCCACAGCAAGAGGTCTGCGCGCGCTTGACCGACCGCCGCTGGGAATTGATCCGCCGCTACAACAGCGCGCTACAGAGCGAGCGCCGCGCGATGGAAACCGAACAGCGCGGCATCGATGCGCGCTTGGCTCGGGACTGCGGCGGCAACTGATGCGTCACACAAGGTATTTGATCGCATTGCTGGGCTTGGCAGGGTTGGCACACGCCGAGCCGGTCGTGTTCTATCGCTGCACCGACGCGCAGGACAACCTGACCGTGCAGAACCAGCCCTGCCCCAAAGGCATGCGCCAACAAAAGAAGATCATGCAAGGTGTCAGCACCGCTCCACTACCCACCGAACCGGCCAAGCCACAGCCATCTGCATCTGGATCTGCATCCACCGTAACACCGCCAGCTGCAGCGACCGCGTCGCCAACCGCCACCACAGAACCGGCACCAGTAGCGGCGCCAAGCCCGCCGCCGCTTGCGCTGTACAGTTGCACAACACGCGAGCAGCAGCGTTACACCAGTGAAGTGGCCGAGCCACCACCACGCTGCATCCCCTTGCCCACCCAGAGCCTGGACGGCAGTCCCGACCGCGCCGGCGGCAGCGCCTGCGAAGTCGTCCACGACCAATGTCAGGCACTACCCAGCGATGGGCTGTGCGCAGCATGGCAGGCCTACGTGGCCGAGGCCGAAACCCACTGGCGTTTTGCCATCCCGGAACATGCCCAGGCACTACGGGAAGAGTTCCAGCGCCGCCAGCAGCTTCTGGAAGCGAGCAACTGTGCCACGTCGCCGTAACGCACGATCCGACGCTGTCACCAGCACCTTCCATCCTCACCCGGCGCCGACGCAAACCAGGCATGGCCGGCTCGCGCGAAATACGGCAACCGCGGTAAAGGACTCGCGAAACAACGCAAGGCCAGCCAAACATAACCACGACAGCAAAGCCTAGAACCCGTAGCGCAAGAAACCGCCATCCACCGCGATACATTCGCCGGTGATGTAGCTGGCCGCCGGCAAACATAAAAAGCCCACTGCCGCGGCCACCTCGTCCGGCTCGCCGATCCGGCGCATCGGCGTGCGCTCGATCACCTGCTCGTAGTAGTCCGGATCGGAGAGCGGGCCGGAGGTCCGGCGGGTGCGGATATACCATGGCGCCACCGCGTTGACCCGGATGCCATCCTCGGCCCACTCGGCGGCAAGATTACGGGTGAGTTGATGCAATGCCGCCTTGGTCATGCCGTAGGGCGCGCCGCTGCGCACATGGGTCAGCCCAGACACACTGCCGACATTGACGATCGCCGAGGCGGCATGTTGCGCGAGCAGTGGATGGGCGTAACGCGACAGCTCGAAGGCGGAAAACACGTTGGTTTCGAAGATGCCGCGCCACTCGTCCTCGGTGTAATCCACCGCGGCCTTACTGACGTTACCACCGGCATTATTGATGAGCAGGTGCAGGCCGTCGGCATGATCCTCGACCCAGTCCAGAATCTCCCGACGGTCCTCATCGTCGGACACGTCGGCGGCCAAGGCCAAGATGCGGCGCTTTGGAAAGGCATCGCTCAGTTCATCGCGGACAGCGGCGAGCGCATCAAGATCACGCGCCACCAACAACAAGTCGGCACCAAAACCGAGCAATTCGCGTGCGATGGCCAGGCCGATGCCGGCACTGGCACCGGTGATCAATGCGGTCTGTCCGTCCAGGCGCCAACGGTGCTGCGTCATCGTCTTATCTGCTTGGCTACGGAGGAGGCGTAGGATGATACCCCCACCTTCGAGGAGGTCGCTGCCATGTCCACACCACTGCGCTGGGTGATGTTGGCACTGCCGCTGTCGGCCATGCTGGCGGCATGCAAGCCAGAACCGCCCAAGCCGGTCGACGCACCGCCAGCACCACAGGCCAGCGCACTGCGCGCGACCGTCGCACAGCCACTGGAGCGTGCCAAGCAGGCGAAACACGTTGGTTTCGAAGATGCCGCGCCACTCGTCCTCGGTGTAATCCACCGCGGCCTTACTGACGTTACCACCGGCATTATTGATGAGCAGGTGCAGGCCGTCGGCATGATCCTCGACCCAGTCCAGAATCTCCCGACGGTCCTCATCGTCGGACACGTCGGCGGCCAAGGCCAAGATGCGGCGCTTTGGAAAGGCATCGCTCAGTTCATCGCGGACAGCGGCGAGCGCATCAAGATCACGCGCCACCAACAACAAGTCGGCACCAAAACCGAGCAATTCGCGTGCGATGGCCAGGCCGATGCCGGCACTGGCACCGGTGATCAATGCGGTCTGTCCGTCCAGGCGCCAACGGTGCTGCGTCATCGTCTTATCTGCTTGGCTACGGAGGAGGCGTAGGATGATACCCCCACCTTCGAGGAGGTCGCTGCCATGTCCACACCACTGCGCTGGGTGATGTTGGCACTGCCGCTGTCGGCCATGCTGGCGGCATGCAAGCCAGAACCGCCCAAGCCGGTCGACGCACCGCCAGCACCACAGGCCAGCGCACTGCGCGCGACCGTCGCACAGCCACTGGAGCGTGCCAAGCAGGCGCACAGGCAACGGTCGAACGCGCCGCCGCGGCGCAGAACGCCGCAATCGACGACGCCACCACCGCGCAATGAAAAACGCCGGCCACGACGGCCGGCGTTAAAACCTCGCACGACGCGCCCATCACGGGCGCGCCGAAGTGCTTGCGTGCTAGATCACAAGCCGCAGAAGCAGTAGGCCAGCGCCTTCACCGGCGCGCCCGGACGCTTATCGGCCGCGTCCTGGACGAAGTGCAACTGCGTGTCCAATTCCGGCAGGCTGCGCACCAACAGTGCGTGTCCCAGCGCGGAGTCACCCAGCATCCAGGCGCCCATGCGGCTACCGGCGAAACCGTTGACGAACTGTGCAAATGGCGAAGCGGGTTTTTCGATGTAACGCACTCGGTACTTGTCTTGGCCGCCAAGCTTGGCGCGCGCAGCGGCGTCGGCCACCGCGTCCTTGAAGCTGCCGAGCGTGTCGACCAGCCCACGCTCCTTGGCCTGCGCGCCGCTCCAGACACGGCCCCGCGCGACCTGATCGATGGCCTCGACCGACTTACCACGCGCCTGCGCCACCTTGCCGGTAAAGTCGGCATAGCCCTTGTTGATGACCGACTGGATCACCTGTCCCACCACCGGATCCATCGGCCGCGAGATATCGAAGGCACCGGCGTAGCGGGTCGTGCCGACGCCATCGGTATGCACGCCGATCTTGTCCAGCGCGCGGGCGATGTTGGGAACCATGCCAAAGATGCCGATCGAGCCGGTGATCGTCGATGAATCGGCGTAGATGCGATCGGCATTCATGCTGATCCAGTAGCCGCCGGAGGCGGCATAGTCGCCCATCGACACCACGACCGGCTTGCCAGCGGCTTTCAGCGCCACCACCTCGCGGCGGATCTGCTCGGAGGCGAACACCTCGCCACCTGGCGAATCCACACGCAGCACCACCGCCTTGACCGCATCGTCGTCGCGCGCCTGGTGCAGGAGTTGCACCGTCGATTCGCCGCCAATCCGACCGGCAGGCTGTTCGCCGGCGCTGATCTCGCCCGCTGCCACCACCACCGCCACCTGCGGCCGCGCATCCATCGGCGAGCGGCGTAGATCCAATTGCTGCAGATAGCCGTCCAGATCGACGTTGCGGAAGACAGTATCGGCATCGGCAACGCCACGCTTGGCCAGCAGGTGTTCGACCTCATCGCGCGTCTTCAACCCATCCACCAACTTCTGCTGCAAGGCGAACTTGGCCATGTCGCCACCCGCCGCCGCAATGCCATCGGGCATGCTGTCGATGCCGGCACTGATCTGCGCTGGCACCAACTTGCGCGCCTTGGCGATATCGGCCACGTAGCGCTGCCACACATCGTTCATCCAGAACAGGTCGGCTTCCTTGGCCGCAGGCGACGCCGCGTCGAGCACGTAAGGTTCGGCAGCGGACTTGTACTCGCCAACCTTGAACAGATGGACGTCCACGCCGAGCTTGTCCTGCAAGCCCTGGCGGAAATACTGGCGATAGCGGCCCAAGCCTTCCAGCATCATCGAACCCATCGGGTCCAGATAGACTTCGTTGGCCTGCGCGGCCAGCAGATACTGCGATTGATTCAGCGAGTCGCTATAGGCCACGATCTGTTTGCCCGAACTGCGCAGATCCTGCAGCGCCGCAACCACTTCGCGCATCGAGGCGAAGCCGCCCGGCTGCAGCTTGTCCAAACGCAGTGCTACCCGCTCGATCTTCGGGTCGGTCTTGGCCGCTTCGATCGCCCGCACCAGATCGCGCAACTGGATCTCCTGCGCGCCCTTGTCGTTCATCGCCTTGGCCAGCGCGCGACTGACCGGATCGGCGCTGAACTGCTCGACGAGCTTGCCCTCCGGCGCGATCAACAGCGTGGTGCGGTCGCGCAAGGTCTTGGCACCATCGCCGCGCGCCATCGCGACAACCACCAACAACAGCAGCACGAACAAGAAGCCGAAGAACACCAGGTTCAAGATCAGCCGACGGGTAAAGTTCATCACATCCCACAGGCCGACGAAGAAGCTGACGATAGGGCTGCGACGCACAGGTTGGTTCATGGAAAGCTCCGATAAGGAAGGCGTCTTGCGCCTGCGCAGCATACCGGCTACGTCAAGCGCCGCACATCCGTCTGAAGTCAGGGGGTGGCAGGCGCCGCGAACAGGCGCGCACTGCTCCAACGCAAACGCGCGGCCATCATCACTGCCGCCGCCGTCAGGCCAAGAATCAGACCGATCCACATGCCTTGCGGCCCCCAACCCAGCCACAACCCCAGGCCGGCACCGAGCGGCATGCCCAGGCCCCAGTAGGCACACAGCGCCAGCAACATCGGCACACGGGTATCCTTGAGTCCACGCAGTGCGCCGGCCGACAACACCTGCACACCATCGGGGAACTGGAAGGCGGCCGCATACAGCAGCAACGCGGACGCCAGCGTCGCCACAGAGATGTCGCGCGTGTAGATGCCGACGATGGCATCGTGACCCAACAGCAACACAAGCGCCGACAGCGCCTGTGTGCCGAGCACGATGACGTAACCAGCCCAGGCCGCGCCACGCACGCCGACCGCATCGCCGGCACCGGCGGCACGGCCCACCCGCACCGTGGTCGCCTCAGCCACGCCCATCGGCAGCATGAAGCACAACTGCGCCACATTGATCGCAATCTGGTGCGCGGCTGCCGGCACCGCGCCGAGCCGCGCGATCAACAGCGCGGTGGCAATGAACAGCCCCCCTTCCATCAGGATGGTGACACCGATCGGCACCCCGGTCTTGAGCAATCCAACGATCACGCGTGGATTCGGTGCCTCGCAGCGCGCGAACAGGCGTAACGAGGCGAAGCGCTTGGCCCGCGCCAGATAGATAGCAAAGCACAGCGCCTGCGCCCACATCATGATCGCCGACGCCATTCCCAGGCCACCGGCGCCGCGCGCGCGCAGACCGAACAGACCAAAGGTCAACACGTAGCCCAGCGGCGCCAACAACAGCAGACCACCGAAGCCAAGCAACATCGTCGGTAACGTCCAGTGCATGCCTTCGCTCAGATAGCGCATGCAGAAGTACAACACCAGCGCCGGCACACCCCAGCGGATCGCATACAGAAAATCGTGCGCGCCCGATACGATTCCTCTATCGATGCCCATTCGCGGCAGCGCCATCGGCAGCACGCTCAGGAATGCGAACATCAGCGCTCCCATGCCCAGCGACAACCACAGCGCCTGGCGGAACAGCGGCCCGATCTGCTCATGGCGCTTACCGCCGTCCAGTTGCGACACCAACGCCGTCAAGGCGATCAGGGTGCCGATCGGAATCATCATCGGCAGCCATAGCAAGGCGGTGCCGACCGTCACCGAGGCCAACGTGTGGGTACCATGATGACCGGCGATCACGTTGTCGACAAAGCTGATCAAGCCGGTGGAAACATGACCCAAAACCAGCGGCAGGGCGAGCTGTGCGGTACTGCGCAACTCGTTGCCACGGACCGTCACCATGTTGGAAGATAAAACCATTGCAAGACTCTAGCGATCCCACCACTGTGACCACCGGAGAGCGCCGGCATCGGGTGGCGGAGTAAGCGCATTTTACCCGCGACGGGAATGTATTATTTCAAACATGCGTCACCTGGATTACGCAAGGTGCAGGCACCAGAGCGTTGACCGGACTTCCCGCAGACCGGTCAACGCGCCACGCGTTGATGCAACCAGGTTTCGCGGTTGTCGGTGCTCTGCGCCAGCAAATCCCTGAGTAGCCCAGCGCGGTCCTGCGGCGGAGTACGTTGCGACAGCAGCATCAGATGAGCGCGCTGCTCAGCCGGCATGCGACGCAACAGACTCAACAGTGTCTGGCGCTGGGCGTCGGGCACGTAACCGAACAGCGGTTGCAGCGTCCAGAACTCCGCGCCCAACTCCGGGCCGAGTAACCAACCGCGGCGCTCGATGGCGTCCATCTCGGCGAACTGCGCACGTAATGCGTGCTGCTGCTCCACTGGCAATGCCGCGAACGTGGTGACTGCCTGACGCAGACGCACCTGCGTGGCTGTCTCCAATGCCTGCCATGCAAGCTGACGCTCGTGAAGTTGCGCGGGGGTCAATGCAGACGAAGGCGTGGAGGATGGGGCAATCACTGCAGGCGCGAGGACTGTAGCAGCTGCGGCATCGGCAAGATCGGCGGCAGTGGGAGGACTGCGCTCGATCCGCGGCGCAGGGGCGCTGGCGACATACCACGCGTAGAAATCCAGATCGTAAACCGCCGGTTCCGGCAATGCAGCAGGCGACGCAACCGGCAGCGGCGGGGCGGTGGCGGTGTCCGATTCCGGCGATAAGGCTTCCACCCGAACCGGGCCAATATCGCCCAGCATCTGGTGCAGATTGTCGCCCACTGTGGCAACGGCATGTCGCGTCGGCAGATGGTCCCAGCACAGGGTCCCGACCAGCCCCACCGCGACCACCACGATCACAGCGATAACCAGGCGCGCGCGGCTAGCGCCACGCTTGCCGGCGCGCCGCACAGGCGGCGCTGGCAAGGCCACAGGCGGAACAAGCACAGGCGAGGCAGTTTCGGCGATCGCCGCGTCGCGCAGTTGCGCCAGCGTCTGCAGCCTTGCAGACGGCAGATCACGCAGATGCTGCTGCGCGGCCTCGGCCAATGCGCGCCACGCGGCGGCATCTGGATGACCGCCCTCATCGCGCGGACACGCACGCGCCAGTGCCTGCTGGTAATCCGAGATGGACAATTGCAGCACCTGTGCGGCAAGCGGCTCGTCCAGCCCGGCCACGATACGCAGCAGCAATGCCAAGCGGTCCGCTGGCTGTAACGTCGCCAGATGTGCAAACGGCACCGGCCAGACACCAGCGGTCGTCACAGTGACCTGGCGTAGCATCGGCACCGCAGCAAGCAACTTCCAAAAATGCAGCGGCCAATCGGTCATGGGCAGGGTCGCGGCATGACGGCCGAAGGCACGCATCGCTGCGGCCAGCGCAGGGGCAACGCTTTCCAGACTGCCGCCCTGCAGTTCAGCTAGAACCGCGACGCGGCGTTCAATGCCACGCAAGAACGCCAACAGCGCAGTCGGCGCAGCCGCGCCGCCAGGGGGGAACACAACGGTCATCGGAACTCCATCATCGGTGTGATGATAGCGAGACGCGCGTCAGACCGCGCGCTTGACAGCAGGCCACAAATCAGCGCTCCGGTCACAATCGCAGCGGCGGGTTGTACACAGCACCCCAAATCGGCCACCCTCTCCCTTGTCAAGACCCGGCAACACTGTGTTGCATCCATGTTTCACGGATAAGTGATTGTTTGTAAAGACATAAATGCGAGTGGCGCTTTTTTGTCCAACTCGTTGCCGAGGCTTGTGAGTCCATCTTCACAGCGTGGAGCATCGTGCTCATGCACAGCTTTATCCACAGTGCGTGTGGATAAATTTGATTCTCTAGTGACGGCGGCTATTTACGACCTGTTTAGCGCCTCACTGGAAGGAATCGCGGGCGACGCGCGCGGGCCGTCACGGCCGATGCCGACCGCTAGACTAGGCCGATGCCTGCTCCCGCCGTCACACTCCGCGTCGCTCTGCCACTGCCGTTGCCACAGTTGTTCGACTACCTGCCTCCGCAGGGTAGCGCCCTCACTCAAAGCGACATCGGCCGTCGCGTGCAGGTGCCGTTCGGCAATCGCCAGATGAGCGGCGTGGTGGCTGCGCTTGGCGAGGCCGAGGAAAGCCCCGGTCTGCGTGCAGCGCTGGCTTGGCTGGACCCGGTACCGCTGCTGCACGGCGAACTGGCCGACTCGCTGCGCTGGCTGGCCCGCTACAGCCACGCGCCGCTGGGCGAGGTATTGGCGACCGCGCTACCAGTGACCCTGCGCCGCGGCGAACCGCTGCCCGACACCCATGCCTGGGCCTGGCGCCTGACCGAAGCCGGGGCCGGTCACCGCACCCGCCCCGGCACCCGCCCGCATCGCTTCGCCCAATTGCTCGCGACCGGACCGCTGCACGAGGAGCAGTTGGATCAGGCAATGCACGACTGGCGCGGCGCCGCGCGGACATTGGCCAAGCGCAATCACGCCGAACGGATCACGGTAGCGGCCGACACCAACGCGCCGCAGCCGCAAACCGGACCGATGGCGAACCCAGAGCAGCAAGCCGCGATCGACGCCCTCCTCGCCGCGCCGGGCTTCTCCGCATTCCTGCTCGACGGCGTCACCGGCAGCGGCAAGACCGAGGTCTACTTGCAGGCAATCGTCGCCTGTCTAGCGCGCGGCCGCCAAGCGCTGGTGCTGGTGCCGGAGATCGGCCTGACTCCGCAAACCCTGGCGCGGTTCCGTGCACGCCTGGGAGTTCCGGTGCATGCGCTGCATTCCGGGCTCAACGACAACGAACGCGCACGGGTCTGGACCGCCGCCTGGCGCGGCGAAGCACGCGTGGTGGTCGGCACCCGCTCGGCGGTGTTTTTGCCATTGCCGCAGGCTGGGCTGATCGTGATCGACGAGGAACACGACGGCAGTTACAAGCAGCAGGACGGCATCCGCTACCACGCCCGCGATTTCGCCATGATCCGCGCCAAGGCGCTGGACGTGCCCGTGCTGCTAGGCAGCGCCACACCGTCGCTGGAGAGCCTGCACAACGCCAACAGCGGCCGCTACGTACACCTGCGTCTGACCCGTCGCGCCGGCGATGCGCGGCCACCGACGGTGCGCGTACTCGACGTGCGCAAGCGCCCGCTGCAGGACGGGCTGTCGCCGGAGGTGCTGGCCGGCATCGGTGCCACCCTCGCCGAGGGCGGCCAGGTCTTGGTGTTCAAGAACCGCCGTGGCTACGCGCCAGTGCTGCTATGCCATGACTGCGGCTGGACCGCACCATGCCAACGCTGCAGCACACCGCTGCACACCACGCCGATGACCGTGCATGCCGGCGGCCGGCGATTGCAATGCCACCACTGCGGTGCGCGGCAACCAGCACCACTGGCCTGCCCGGACTGTGGCAGCTTGGGGCTACAACCGCAGGGCATCGGCACAGAGCGCCTGGAAGAACGCTTGGTGCAGGCCTTTCCGGAGGTGCCAGTGCTGCGCATCGACCGCAGCACCACCCAGCGCCGCGATGCGCTGGAAACACAACTGGCCACACTCGGCAACGCCCCCGGGATCCTGGTCGGCACGCAGATCCTGGCGAAGGGTCACGATCTGCCGCAACTGAGCAGAGTCGTGGTGGTGGGCATCGACGAAGGGCTATTTTCAGCCGACTTCCGCGCCAGCGAGAAACTGGCGCAACAGTTGATCCAAGTCGCCGGCCGTGCCGGTCGCGCCACGCGCCCCGGTGACGTCTGGTTGCAGACCCACCATCCCGGTCATCCGCTACTGGAAATTCTGGTGCATGGCGGCTACCACGCCTTCGCCGCAGCGGAACTGGCGCAGCGCGAAGCCGCTGGCTTCCCGCCATTCGCGCATCTGGCGCTGCTGCGCGCCGAGGCTAAGCAGGTCGAGCACGCCAACGCTTTTCTCGCCGCAGTGCGCGCGCTGCTGCCAGCGCACGATCAGGTACAGCGCTTCGGCCCAATGCCGGCGCCAATGCCGCGCCGCGCGGGTTTCCAACGTACCCAACTCCTACTCTCGGCGAGTACCCGGCGCGCACTGCATCACCTGTTGGATGCGACCGTGCCGACAATCCATGCACTACCCCAGGCACGGCGAGTACGCTGGTCGCTGGACGTAGACCCACAGGATTTGTACTGACATGACGGCCACGACGCATCCGGCTTCATCATCCGCTCCGTCGCTGTCCTTTGCATGGCTTTGTCTCCCGCCTCCCTGAGCGGATCTACCGACATGCAACTATAAATCCCATGGCGGTACAACGTTCATCGCTTGCGCAGCGCAGGTGGATCAGGCGACGAACAGCGCCTTCATCTTCTTCAGCGCGTTGGCCTCGATCTGGCGGATACGTTCGGCCGAAACGCCGTATTCGTCGGCTAGTTCCTGTAGCGTGATCTTGCTGTCCGCGTCCAACCAGCGCCGCGCAATGATGTCGCGCGAGCGCGCATCCAGTTCGGCCAGGCCTTCGCGCAACAGTTGCAGTTGATTGTCATCGCTGTCGGCACGTTCGTAAGCCTGCGAAGGATCTTCTTCGTTGGCCATCAGATAGGCGGCCGGAGAAGGCGGCGCATGATCGTCGTCCTCGTCGGACGGAGCGTCAAAGCCGATATCGCGACCGGACAGACGCGATTCCATCTCCAGCACCTCGCGCTCGGACACGTTGAGGTCCTTGGCGACGGCCGTCACTTCCGCAGCGTTCATCCAGCCCAGACGCGTTTTGGACTTGCGCAGGTTGAAGAACAGCTTGCGCTGCGCCTTGGTCGTGGCAACCTTGACGATACGCCAGTTCTTCAGAATGTACTCGTGCATCTCGGCACGGATCCAGTGCACCGCGAAGCTGACCAAACGCACGCCCATGTCCGGGTCGAAGCGCTTGACCGCCTTCATCAGGCCGATGTTGCCCTCCTGGACCAGATCGCCCAGCGGCAGGCCATAGCCGTTGTAGCCGCGGGCCACATGGACCACGAAGCGCAGGTGGGAATGCACCAGTTCGCGCGCCGCATCCAGGTCTTCCTGGTCGCGATAGCGCACCGCCAGGGCGTGCTCCTCCTCGGACGTCAGCACCGGGATCTGGTGCACGGCGCCAATGTAGGCATCCAGCGAACCAAGCGGACTGGGAATCGGAAGATTGTTGGCCACCAATGCGGTGGTAGAGAGAGTCTGGCTCATAGGTCTCATCTTAGCAGTCAACTAATTGGACTGACGGGTTCAGTAAAAAGTTCCTTCGTTCCGTTTATGAAACATTCGAGTCGAAAAATGCGCCATAGCAGAGATATTGCAACGATCAGACAGAACAATGAAACGGACCGTTTATCCATCCCAAATTAGCACCGGCTTGGCGAAAATGGCGTCCATGCGGGATCGAGGTGAGAACGACATCCCATGTCAGTTCAGGCATCGCGTAACGATGCTTCCAGATCTGCGCGCGTGGGCAGGCTCCAGTCGATCGGGGTGACCCCGCGACGGCGCAGGTATTCGTTGGCAGCGGAGAAATGCTTGCAGCCAAGGAATCCGCGGTGCGCGGACAACGGCGAGGGATGCGGTGCCTTCAGCACCCGGTGGCGCCGGGTATCGATGACCTTGCCCTTGGCCTGCGCATAACTTCCCCAAAGCAGGAACACCAGGCCCTCGCGCTCGCGGTTGAGGGTCTCCACCACATGGTCGGTGAAGCCTTCCCAGCCTTTGCCCTGGTGGGCACCGGCACGGCCTTCCTCAACGGTAAGCACCGCATTGAGCATCAAGACACCGCGCTGCGCCCAGGGTAGCAGGCAGCCGTGATCGGGACGGCGGATGCCCAAATCGTCCTCGATCTCTTTGTAGATGTTGAGCAGGGATGGTGGCACCGGCACGCCGGGCAGCACCGAGAAACACAGGCCATGCGCCTGACCACGCCCGTGGTAGGGATCCTGGCCCAGGATCACAACTTCCACCGCATCGAACGGGGTGGCCTGGAATGCGGCGAAGATCTGCCGTCCCGGCGGGAACACATGCGCGCCAGCCGCCTTGCGCTGACGCAGGTAGACGGCCAACTCGCGCATTTCCTGGCGCAACAGCCAGTCACCGACCTGCGCTTTCCACGACGGCTCCAACTGGATCCGGCTCTCGTTTTCGTTGTTGGTCATTGCATACGGACTCGACACATCAGGTCAAAAGGTCACCGCGTTCCTATCGAGTCTGGCCAGACGCAATTGGAACAACACTTTGGTCACCAGCAGACGCTCTTCGATCGGCTTTTGCACCAGGTCGTTGGCGCCAGCGCGCAGCAGCGCGGACTGGTTGTGCGGATTGCTGTCGCCGGTCATCACCAACACCGGCATGCGCCGCTTGCCGTAGGCGAAATCCAAGCGGATACGTTGGACCACGTCGCGGCCGTTGAGCTCACCCTTTAATGTGACGTCGGTCAGCACAAGATCGATGCGGTGCGTCGTGCGGCCGAGGGATTCGGCGGCCAGCAGGGTGAACGCCTCCTCGGCGCTCAAGACATGCAGCACATGCAATTGCTGGCGCTCGAGCATGCGCTTGGTGGCCTCGGCCACCACCCGACTGTCCTCGACATAAAGAACGGTGGCCCCAACCACCGGCTGCGGCTGCACATAGCCACGGACGAAGGTCGCCAAAGCCTTGTGACCAAGGGCCTTATCGAAATAGTCGGTGACGTATTCGGTAAATCGGCGTTCCACCAGATGCCGCTGAGCATCGCCAGAGACGACGATCACCGGCACATAAGCCTGCCCAGCGGCCTCACGCACGCTGCGCGCCAGGGCCAGGCCGTCGCCATCGGGGAGCGCCAGCGAGGTGGTGACCAGATCGACTGGGCCAGCCTCCAACGCCAGACGCGCCTCGGCAATGCTGGCACAGCCGACCACCTCGACATCCAGCAACTCGCGATGCAGCACGTCGGCGATCAGCTTGCGCACCAGCTTGGATCCATCGACCACCATCACCCGCGGGGCGGCGTTGATCAGGTACTTGAACTCGTGCACTGACATGCGCACTTCACGTGTCGGTGGGCCGTGTCTGGCGCAGGAAGTGGCCAGTCACCAGCCAGGCACCGAGCCAGCCCAGCAACAAGGTGCCGAGCAGAACCAGCGACACCTGTGATACGTCCAGTCCATGCAGCAGGAAATGGCTACCGTAGCTGTCCGCCAGCGCCGTCAGCGGCGGCCCCAGTGCCACAGCGGAGACAGCAAGCAATGCCAGCGCCAGCACACCGGCGCCGAAGCCATACCAGGCCCCAAGGTACAGGAACGGGCGACGGATGAAGCCATCGCTGGCGCCGAGCAACTGCAGCACACCGATTTCCTCGCGCCGCGCCTGGATATCCAGGCGTACCGTGTTGCCGACGACAAGCACCGCACCGGCGCCAAGCAGGAGCGACAACACCTGCACCAAGCGCTGTCCGAAGTGCAACCAACCATCCAGGCGTTTACGCCACAGCGCGTCGTGCTGGACCAAATCGGCTTGCGGCAAGGCGCTCAACGCCAGCGCCAGCGCGGTGTCGTCGTCTGCGGCGGGGATCACGGTGAGCAATGTCGGCAATGGATTGTCGTGCAGGGCATCCAGCGCCTCGCCCAGCCCCGCGCGATCGCGCAATTCGGCCATGCCCTGCGCAGGTGTGCGCAAGTTCACTGCGGCGACATCGGCACGCCCGCGCAACGTCTGCGCCAGTGCCTGCGCTGCGGCGACATCCACATCGGTCTTCAGGAACACGTTGATCTCGCGCGACTGCTGCACCGTACCGGCGAACTGCTTGAGATTATCCAGCGCGATCGACAACCCCAATGGCAGGGTGAAAGCCAGCGCCATCACCGCCATCGTCAGCAGCGTGGCCCACGGCTTGCGCATGGCGCGACCGAGGCTATAGACGATGCTATGCAGATGGTGATCCCACCACACGCCCAGACGCGAAGGCGCGGTGGCGCCGGTATTGCGCGCGCTCATTCAGCCAGATCCTGAGGAGAAATATCGTCGACCAGGCGGCCATGATCCAGGATCAGCACGCGCTTGCGCATCTGTTTGAGCAACGCCAGGTCGTGGCTGACCACCAGCACGCTGGTACCGCGCGCAGGCAGTTGCGCGAACAGTTGCATGATCTCGGCGGACAGGGTCGGGTCGAGGTTGCCGGTGGGTTCGTCGGCCACCAGCAACCTTGGCTCGCCGACCATCGCCCGGGCGATGCCGACGCGCTGCTGTTCGCCGGCCGACAACTGCGAGGGCAAGGCCTTCTCGCGATGTCCCAGGCCCATGCGCTCGAGCACCGAACGCACGCGCTTGCCGATCTCGGCGCGGCGGGTTCCGCGCAGGATCAACGGCAGCGCGACGTTCTCGGCGATGCTGCGATCGGTGAGCAAGCGATGGTCCTGGTAGACCGCGCCGACCTCGCGCCGATGCAGCGGGACGCGACGCCCACGCACCTTGAGCAGGTTGCGCTCATCGAACAGCACCGCACCGTGGCTGGGCCGCTCGCTGAGGTGGATGAGCTTGAGCAAGGTGCTCTTGCCGGCACCGGAATGACCGGTGACGAACAGCATCTCGCCCTCCTCTACCTGGAAGCTGACATCCACCAGCGCCGTATGGCCGCCAGCGTACTGTTTAGTGACATTGTCGAATCGCAGAACACTCATCCGACGATTATGCCGGAGCGCCCAGGGTATTCGTCCACCGAGCGCATACAGCGCGCGGCGGACGGATGCCACGGCTCAGGAACCGGAGACCATTGAGCGCAGCTTGCGGCCGAGACGAGTCAAGAACGAATCGTTCTTGAGTGACGCCGCCGCGCGCTCGCCCTGGCGTGCGGCCTTGACCGGCGTCGCCACGACCTGCACCGGCTTGGCCGACACCGCGACATTGCCTGACTGCGTTCCATCGGCCGCGTCCAGTGGCCGCCCACCGCGACGGCGCCTGCGCTTACGCGGCGGACGCTCGCCTTCTACCAGCGGCACACCCTCGGCGGCCACGCGGGCAGGCTTCGGCACGGCGGGCGCAGGCGCATCGGTCACGGCGGTGGCGTCGACCGGGCGCGGAGTGCGTGATCGGCGTCGCGGCTTGCCATCGGCACCGCGCGATTCACCGCGCCCACCGGGGCCACTACGAGCACCACCGGACTTGCCGCCGCCACGACGTTGCTCATCGGCCTCGCGCTGGGCACGCGCTTCGCGGAAGATTTCGCCGATGCTGTCATCGCCATCGGCCTCGGCGGCCTCGCCTTCCACCGCCGCGCGCGGGGTGCGCGGCAGCGCTACCAGCAGCTCCGCCGTCACCGGCTCGACCGGGATCTTCTGCTCGATGTAGGCCTCGATGTCCGGCAGGCTCATCGCGTAACGCTCGCAGGCGAAGCTGATCGCATCACCTTCCTCGCCCAGCCGCGCAGTGCGGCCGATGCGGTGCACGTAATCCTCCGCGTCGAACGGCAGGTCGTAGTTGTAGACGTATTTGACCCCGTCGATATGCAGACCGCGCGCGGCCACGTCGGTGACCACGAGGATTTCCAACTGGCCCTTCTGGAAGCGGTTGAGCAGCGTCTCGCGCTTCTTTTGCGGCACATCGCCAGAGAGCACGCCGACCCGGTAGCCATTGCGCTCCAACGCCCGTGCCACGCGCTCGACGAACGCCTTGGTGTTGACGAACACCATGGTGCGCGCGCCCTCGCTGCGCGACAGCAAGCCCAGCAGCAGGGTCAGCTTCTCCTCGTCAGCGGGGAAATAGATGCGCTGACGCACCCGCGCGGCGGTGATGCTTTCGGCCTCGACCACAAGCTTTTCCGGCTCGTTCATGTGCTCATAGGCCAGCTCCAGCACGCGATGGCTGAGCGTGGCCGAGAACAACAAGGTCTGCCGAGTGCCGCGCTCGGGCATGCGCCGCAGCAGGAAACGGATGTCCTTGATGAAACCCAGATCGAACATGCGGTCGGCTTCGTCCAGCACGCAGATCTCGCAAGCGTGCAGCGACACCACTTTGTGCTGTTTGACGTAGTCGATCAGCCGCCCGGGGGTGGCGATGATCACGTCCACGCCCTGCTGCAGCAGTTCGCGCTGTTTGTCGTAGTCCACACCGCCATAGACCAGCGCGAAACGCAGGCCAAGGTCGGCGCCGAACTTGACCGCGTCCTTGTGGATCTGGATCGCCAGTTCGCGGGTCGGCGCCAGAATCAGCGCACGCGGGTCTTCCGGCTTGCGATCGGCCAACGCCGGACGGCTGAGCAGACGGTTCATCACCGCCACCAGGAACGCCAGGGTCTTGCCGGTGCCGGTCTGGGCCTGCCCGGCCACGTCGCGACCCGGCAAGGCAACCGGCAGGGTCAGCGCCTGGATCGGTGTGCAGCGGGTGAAGCCAGCGCTTTCGAGCCCTGCCAGCAGCGCAGGTTGCAGGTCGAACGCGGAAAAAGTCACATCGGTCAGCGGTTTGTCGCTCATCTTTCCATCTTCGTGAGGCTACCCCGCCCTAGGCGTAAGGTCGCAGCTTGCGTCGGTCCCGGCAGCGTCGCACACTGGCGTCTTCCATACCGGGTCGCGCGACAGGGGGAATCCCTTGATTTCGACGCGCAATGCCCCAGTTTACCGCAATGCGGCGGCCACCCGGTCCGGTCGATCGCATTGACCCAGGAGATTTTCCAAAGTGAGCGACAAGGTTCTACACGTCGGCGACGCCGATTTCGATGCCAAGGTGCTGCAATCGGACGAGGCGGTTCTGGTGGATTTCTGGGCCGAATGGTGCGGCCCTTGCAAGATGATCGCGCCGGTGCTGGACGACCTCGCCGAGGCCTACGACGGCCGGCTGAAAGTGGCAAAGATCAATGTAGACGAAAATCGCACCACCGCGATCAAATACCAGGTCCGCTCGATCCCGATGCTGCTGCTGTTCAAGAACGGCCAGATCCAGGCCACCCAGATCGGTGCGGTCGGCAAGGGCCAGCTGACCCAGATGATCGACAAGACGCTGGGCGGCGCGGCTGCCTGACGCCCACCTGGCGAGCCGCTCCGGAGCGGAGCGGCAGCTCTGGACGCCGTGGCCTTACGCTGGTAGCTGAATCGCCTGCAAGCGTGGGCTTGCCGTGATTGCGCGGCGGTGATAGTGTCGGTATATCCGGTCGCACTAGCGCACCGCACCCCCTCTGGAAGTTTCTCTCCCAGACCCGCTCCCAATCCATTTGCCCCCTACGTTTGGGTGCTCGCACTCTTAAGCGAGGAACGCTACTTTGTCCGATAACACCATATCTGAACCCGGGAGCATCGACGCTCCCGCCGAGAAACGCGTGCGCAAGCCGCGCGTCAACAGAGCCACGGTCGATACCGAAGGCAGCGCCGACCACGGCACGCCCGCGCAGCCGAACCTGCCTCTGCCCGCTACGCCAGTCCAGGCCGACGCGCCACGCCCAGCTCCCCAGGAACATGCGCCAACGCCGTCTAACCATGGCCCATCAGCCGGCAACGGCGAGCAACCGGCCATGTCGCCACAGCCACACGGCGGCAACCCCAACGATGGCGGAGAACCGCGCGAAGGCGGCCACCCGCGCTTCAACAATCAGAATCAGAACCAGAACAACAATCAGCAGGGCAACCGCCGCGACCGCTTCCGCAATCGCCGCGACCGCAACCGCGAGCGCTTCCAGGACAACGGCTTGCCCAGCGACAACGGCGCCAACGAAGTCTTCGTGCCACGCGTGCATGCCAGCGTGCCTGAAGGCTTCCCGATCTATTCGTTGAGCGACCTGAAACGGATGCCGGCGCAGAAGCTGCTCGACATCGCCGAACAACTCAACATCCAGGACGGCGTGGCGCGCGCGCGCAAGCAGGATGTGATCTTCGCGCTGCTCAAGGTGCTCACTCGCCACGGCGAAGGCGTCGCCGCCGACGGCGTGCTGGAAATCCTGCCGGACGGCTTCGGTTTCCTGCGCGCGGCCGAGGCCAGCTATCTGGCCGGCCCGGACGACACCTACATCTCGCCCAGCCAGATCCGCCGCTTCAACCTGCGCACTGGCGATCACCTGTCCGGCCGCATCCGTTTCCCGAAAGACGGCGAACGCTATTTCGCGCTGTCGATCGTCGACACCATCAACGGCGAGCCGCTGGAAGCGAGCAAGAACAAGGTCCTGTTCGAGAACCTGACCGCGCTGTTCCCGCGCAAGCGCTTCACCCTGGAACGCGGCAACGGCTCCTCGGAAGACATCTCCGGCCGCATCCTCGACCTGATGGCGCCACAAGGCAAAGGCCAGCGTGCGTTGATCGTCTCGCCGCCCAAGGCCGGTAAAACCATGCTGATGCAGCAGGTGGCCACCGCGATCACCACCAACCATCCGGATGTGCATCTGATCGTGTTGCTGATCGACGAGCGCCCGGAAGAAGTGACCGAAATGCAGCGCACCGTACGCGGCGAGGTCATCTCCTCCACCTTCGACGAACCGGCCGCGCGCCACGTGCAAGTTGCCGAGATGGTGATCGAGCGCGCCAAGCGCCTGGTCGAGCACAAGAAGGACGTGGTGATCCTGCTCGACTCGATCACCCGCCTGGCCCGCGCCTACAACAACGTGGTGCCGTCTTCCGGCAAGGTGCTCAGCGGCGGCGTCGACGCCAATGCGCTGCACCGCCCGAAGCGTTTCTTCGGCGCGGCGCGCAACGTCGAGGAAGGTGGCTCGCTGACCATCATCGCCACCGCGCTGGTGGAGACCGGCAGCAAGATGGACGAGGTGATCTACGAAGAGTTCAAGGGCACCGGCAACAGCGAAGTGCACCTGAACCGCCGCATCGCCGAGAAGCGCGTGTACCCGGCAATCGACATCAACCGCTCCGGCACCCGCCGCGAAGACCTGTTGATCGATCCGGAACTGCTGCAGAAGATCTGGATCCTGCGCAAACTGCTGCATCCGATGGACGAGATCGCCGCGATGGAGTTCCTGCTGGACAAGATGAAGAACACCAAGTCCAACGACGAATTCTTCGGCTCGATGAAGCGCTGAAGTCCCGCCACGCCTCATCACAAACGCCCCGTCCCGACGGGGCGTTTGCGTTTTTGGAGATCAATACCCGCCGACGCTGCCGGACGATACGAGCGTCCACCGACCGACGTCGCGAGGAACGCAACCAACGCAACCGAGCAACTGCCACCGACGCACCCGCGACCGCAAGATGCGGCAGCGGGTGCGTGACACGAAACTCAGGCCGACAACAACGCCAGTGCGTCGTTGAGGGTCTTGCTGGGTCGCATCGCAGCGGCCACCTTGCCCAGGTCCGGGCGGTAGTAACCGGCGATGTCCACCGGCTGGCCCTGCACGCCGTTGAGTTCTGCGACGATGGTCGCTTCCTGCTCGGTCAGGCGCTTGGCCAGCGGCGCGAAACGCGCCTGCAACGCGGCGTCCTCGTGCTGCGCGGCCAGCGCCTGCGCCCAGTACAGCGCGAGGTAGAAGTGACTGCCGCGGTTGTCCAGCCCCCCCACCTGACGCGAAGGCGACTTGTCGGTGTCCAGGAACCGGCCATTAGCCTGATCCAGGGTACGCGCCAGCACGCCGATGGCAGCGCTGTGGTGGCGCTGGCCCAGATGTTCCAGCGACGCGGCCAGAGCCAGGAACTCGCCCAACGAATCCCAACGCAAATAATTCTCTTCGACGAACTGCTGCACATGCTTGGGCGCCGAGCCACCGGCACCGGTCTCGAACAGGCCGCCACCGGCCATCAGCGGCACGATCGACAGCATCTTCGCACTGGTGCCCAGTTCCATGATCGGGAATAGATCGGTGAGGTAATCGCGTAGCACGTTGCCGGTCACCGAAATGGTGTCCTCCCCCTTGCGAATGCGCTGCAACGACAACGCGGTGGCCTCCACCGGCGGCAGGATGCGGATGTCCAGGCCGGTCACGTCGTGGTCGCGCAGGTAACGCTCCACCTTCTGGATCATCAACGCATCGTGGGCGCGCTGCGGGTCCAACCAGAACACCGCCGGGGTGGCGCTCAGGCGCGCGCGCTCGACCGCCAGCTTGACCCAGTCCTGAATCGGCGCGTCCTTGGTCTGGCACATGCGCCAGATATCACCGGCTTCCACCGCATGCTCCAACAGCACCGTGCCGCTGGTATCGCTGACCCGCACCACGCCATCGGCGGCGATCTGGAAGGTTTTGTCGTGCGAACCGTATTCCTCGGCCTTCTGCGCCATCAGGCCGACGTTGGGCACGCTGCCCATCGTCGCCGGATCGAACGCACCATGCCGCTTGCAGTCTTCGATCACCGCCTGATACACGCCGGCATAGCAGCGATCCGGAATCACCGCCTTGGTGTCCTGTAGCTTGCCTTGCGCGTTCCACATGCAGCCCGAGTCGCGGATCATCGCCGGCATCGAGGCATCGACGATCACGTCGCTGGGGACGTGCAAATTGGTGATGCCCTTGTCGGAGTTGACCATCGCCAGCGCCGGACGCTGCGCGTACAGCGCCTGCAGATCGGCCTCGATCGGCGCGCGCTGCGCGTCCGGCAGCGCCGCGATGCGCGCATACAAATCGCCGATGCCGTTGTTCGCATCGAAACCCACCTGCTTCAAGGTGGCCGCGTACTTGTCCAGCACGTCGCGATAGAACGCCTCCACCACCACGCCGAACATGATCGGGTCGGAGACCTTCATCATCGTCGCCTTCAGATGCAGCGAGAACAGCACGCCCTGCTGCTTGGCATCGGCGATCTGCGCCTGCACGAACGCGGCCAGCGCACGCTTGCTCATCACCGCCGCATCGATGATCTCACCAGCCTGCACCGCGGTCTTTTCCTTCAGCACCGACACGCTGTCGTCCTTTCCAACCCATTCGATCTTGACGCTGCCGGCGTGTTCGATCAGCACCGAGCGCTCGCTGCCGTAGAAATCGCCAGCGTCCATATGCGCCACATGCGATTTTGACTCGGCACTCCACGCGCCCATGCGATGCGGATGCTTACGCGCGTACTGCTTCACCGACGCAGGCGCACGCCGGTCGGAATTACCCTCGCGCAGCACCGGATTGACCGCACTGCCCTTGACCCGGTCGTAGCGCGCCTTGGCGTCGCGCTCCTGCGTGTTTTTCGGCTCGTCCACGTAATCCGGCAACGCATAGCCCTGCTGCTGCAATTCCTTGATCGCCGCCTTGAGCTGCGGCACCGAGGCGCTGATATTGGGTAACTTGATGATGTTGGCTTCCGGCGTGGTGGCCAGTTGCCCCAATTCGGCCAGATCGTCGGCAATGCGCTGGTCCTCGCGCAGGGACTCGGGAAACTGCGCGATCAAGCGACCGGCCAAGGAAATGTCGCGCGTCTCCACCGCGATGCCCGCGGTACCGGCAAACGCAGCGACGATCGGCAGCAGCGACTGCGTCGCCAGGTACGGAGCTTCATCGGTAAGCGTGTAAAGGATCTTGGGCGTATTCGACATGACGCGATGGATGACCTCTGGCAAGAGAAGACAGCAGGGCCGACAGTGCGGCGACGTATGTTCCGACCGATGAGCACGCAGGCGGGGAACGCCGAACATCGGCTATCCCGCGTATTGTCGCGTGTCTTCCGGCCGCGGGCAAAGAGCCGCCGACGATATGGACTTTACAATCCACCGAATGAGCACATTCTCCCCCGCACAGATTGATCGCCGCATGCTGCTGGCACTCACCGACTTGCGCCATTACGAGCGTGGTCTTGCCTACGCGCAGGATGAGTGTGTCGCTGCCGTCGCCATGACACCGCACAGCATACGAAGCCCGCGTCGCCGGCAGCGATACCTACAACGTGCAGTTGCAACGGCGCCTTGCATGGCGAGTGCGACTGCCCGATCGGTGTGCAAGGCGTGTTCTGCAAGCATCAGGTGGCGGTCGCCCTGACCTGGGCGCAGACCGCGAGCAACGGCGCCAGTCCCACGCCCAATGGACGCCGGACCAAGACAACGCCGACACAAAATCCCCAGCATGTGTTGCAACACTGGCTAGCCGACCAGTCAACACAGACCTTGCAGACCCTGCTGCTGGACGCCGCCGAGCAAGACCCCCGGCTACGCAAACAACTGCTGAGCCAGGCGCAACTGGCCAGTCCCCCCCACAGGATTGGCGCAAGGCCATCTCTTCGCTGCTGGGGCGCAAACGGTTCATGGACTATCGGGAGAGCATCGCCTACACCCGCGATGGCTTCCCCGAAGATGCCCTGCAACAGCGCTGGAACGCCCACGTCCTGCAACCGATGGAAGCCACACCTACCTGGCGCTGCGCGAGGCCGCACTGGCACTGGGCTCCTGGGAGCCATGGCGCGAACGTGCGTTGGAAGCAGTCGATGACCGCATCGCGCGGCGCTGGGGTACCAGTGTGCGTGAGCTGCGCATCTGCCTGTTGCTTGCCGAAGGACAAGCGCAGCGCGCACTGGACATGGCGCAAGGACACATCCCGACGCTCACGCCCCGAACCCTGACCTACCTACTGACCGAGGCCGAAGCACTCGATCCAGCCGCCACCTTGCCGATCTGCGAGCACTTGATCGAAACCGCCATCGCGCGCACCCAGCACAAAGAGTATCTGACGGCAGTGGACTTGTTACCGACACTGCAACGCCTCTATCACCACCAGGGCGAACCGACCCACTTCGACCTTTACCTTGCGCAACTGCGGCAGCGTTATCAGCGCAAACGTCGTTTCATCGAATTGCTGGACCAGCGTTTCCCGGCGGCCACACGCAATCCTGAATAAAGATACCGTCGTCGCGGCAACGACGCATCCTCCAATTGCCGCATGAGACAGGCGACAACTAACTTGACGCAAATACTTCATTAGTGTAATAATCCCCCCAAGCAATCAATGTGGCGATTGATGGTAGCTATACATAATTCCTCATATATCTTGGGAATTCCATGAAGTAGCTATTCATTATGTTCTCGCCTTGAATATTTTGCGAGGATTGATCTTATGCTTGTGTTCGCGCCCCCTGAAAAATTTCGTTTTCCGTAAATTTTTTGATACGCGGCCTGCCCGCATCATCCTTCGAAGCATTTATTTTTATTCCTCGCAGTTAATTTTCAACTGCTCGCCCACCAATTCTAATCAACAGGTTGGTCATCCTATGAAAAAGCATATAAAGATACAAACGCCGTCGAATATTTATCCACGACAAGACACTAACTTTCCGCAGGACGCTCGGCCCATCCTTCGCTCGCTCACCCTGACTTGCCTTGCAGGGATGGGATTGCTGCCCCCCCTGACAGTAACAGCGACTAACAGCTGCACCGATAACGGCGTGACCTACGATTATTGCGGTACAAACGGTGCTGATGGCACATCCACAAGTGGTGGCAAAGGAAGTAACGATAACAATAACAACGGCGGAAATCCTGGGCAGTTGGGAGGACGTGGCACCGGCGGTGGTGCTGGCGGCGGGGTTGGTAGTAACGCTAATAATAGTAGTGGCGGCAATGGCATAGATGGGGCAGGTGGCGGAGGTGATGGTGGTACCAACGGCGGCGGTGGCGGCGGTGGCGGCGCTGGGTTGGTGATAACGGGAAGTAATAGTACATATGACGTACTGAACACTCTTGGCGGTAGCGGCGGTAGCGGCGGTAGCGGCGGTGGTGGCGGTGGTGG